>JAJRVO010000541.1 GCA_024277275.1 Chloroflexota bacterium | reverse complement strand
TTTTTTTTGCGCGACTCCGTTACCCCAAAACCTGTCTGCCGGAAATATTATAAAGATTTTTCAAGCTAAAGTGCGCTGGCAATGGTTGGGTATTTATCTTGTCCTGCCAATCCTCACCGTGTTATGGCTGCTTTACTTTAACTTTGCCCGCTTTGGCAGCGCCAGCGAAACCGGCTATAACCGGGAAATCTTGTTCCACCAGCCCTGGGAGGGCACGTTTGGGTTGCTCTTTAGTCCAAGTACAGGCTTATTTATCTACGTTCCGCTGATGTCGCTGCTCTTTTTTGGCTTACGCCCGGCCTGGCGTCGTCTGCCCCGGCTCTATTTTTGGCTCATCGCTGCCCTTTGCCTTTTTTACTGGGTGTTTTACGGCTCCTGGTTTTCGTGGGGTAGCACCTGGGTGTGGGGGCCTCGATTTTTGCTGCACACCTTGCCCCTGATGATACTGTTTGTGGCCGAGGTAATTGAGCAAATTATCAGCCAGTCGTCGAGTCAACAAACGAGGAAAACTTGGCTATTAGCCTGGCTAGGCGCGGGCATTCTGGCTGCCGCCGGTTTTATTATTAACTTCCTCGGCGTCGTCGTCGATTTAAACGAGCATTTTCTGCGGCTGGGTCGAAATGATAACTTTGTTTTCAATTGGGCCGACTTTCCACCACTGGGGCATTGGCGCATATTGCAGGAAGGACTGGTTGATATTATTTGGCTGCTTCCCGGTCCAAATGGTTTGGCAATTGAGTGGTCGGTACTGGCTCCGGCGCTTATCCTTTTTGTAATATCGGCTATTGGCCTGCTTATCACCTACCGGCAAAGTGAATTAGAAACACCCGACTTCTATCACGCATCACGCAAGCCGACCGTTAGGGTTGGACCGCATCACGTTTCACGCATCACGTTTCATCCTGCATCCCTCATCTTTATGATTGTCATCGCAATCGCCCTAATCTACCAAATGATGCTCGCCACGGCTCGCGTAGCTTTGGCAACTGAGCAGGCCCAGGCAGACACGCCAGTCTTGGAGATATTAACCAACTCTGCCCATCCTGGCGATGCCTTGCTCATCCCAATGCCGCCCTATGGCGATGTGCAAGAAATATCAACCCACGTGATGGCCTATCTGGATCGCCCCCTGCCTGCCTACGCCTGGATTGAGAGCGAACCCCGATCCATTCAACCTGATGAACGGGAACGCCTGTGGCAAGTTATGCAAACCGAGGCCAATCGCGTTTGGCTCTTTGAACGCTGGCTGGCTCAAGATGCTCCACTCGGTCCCACTGCGGCTCGTTTTAATAACGATGCGTTTCCGGTTCGGGAGCAGTGGTTTGAGCGGAGCGGACGGTTAACGCTCTATGCTCTTGCCCATAACAACCCGCCAACGCTGTCGCTGCCGTTAAATATCCCTTTTGAGGGCGGGCTGACCCTTGTTGAATTTGCAATGTTTGGGAATACAGTTGCGCCGGGGGAAATCTTAAAAGCGCGCTTGACCTGGCAGGCCCCGGAAACGGATCAACTGATCGCTACCGGGTTGCCGGTAGGGCGGGTTGTTGCTTTTGTGCATTTACTGGACGAGAACTCCGCTCAAAATGCGGCTCAACTGGACCGCGTGTTGCTTGATTTGCAAAGCGTTGAGCAATCGCCCTTGCTGCCGGGGCAGACGATTTCTCAAGGGTACGGCTTGCATTTGCCGGATAATTTAGCTCCCGGTTCCTATCCACTTATTACCGGCCTGTACTCTGCGGCCACGGGGCAACGTCTGCGCCGGGTCGATGACAACCCCGATGATTTTTTATATTTGACAAACGTTGCTGTGCAGTATTAAAAAAACGGCAACCATATTTGGCTGCCGTTTTTGATGAACTAAAGAGTGAAGACTAATTACTGCTCTTTGGCCCCCTCGTCATCCCACGTCACATTCCGATAAATTCTATCCAATGTGATGTCCACTCCAATTGAGCTTAATTTCAACGAGTCGCCTGGTTTTGTAAAGACTTGCAGTCCCCACATTGTCTCATCTACCCGTCGAAATACTCAACCCGCATTTTGTATTGGTCAACAAACACGCACTCCTCAAATGTGTCAAGAGTCCAATAGGCATAAAATTTGTCGCCTTTATCAAAACCTGTGGTTGATTTGGATAACACCTCGATGATGACTTTGGGGTTGGTAATTGTATCGCTTCGGCCCTTTACAAACTTGAGACCGCCACACACAACCATTACATCGGGATAAGCGGCAATCTCTTTCTGTTCAATCCAGAGCCGTAAGTCGCTCATAAAGGCTTCGCAAGACCTGGCCTCGATGGCATTGCTGATGGCGTTAAACACATTGCCGGCAATCCGATTATGATTAGCCGATGCTCCGGCCATAGCCAAGATTTTTCCTTGATGATATTCGCTTTTATACTCCGCTTTCTCTTCAAGGGTCAGGTATTCCTCAAAGGTGTAAAAATGCCTATCTGCCTTAGCCAACATAAGATAAGCCTTTGCTGTTGCTCTATTAATGCAAAATTTGGCTCAAGAAGAGTTTGGTTCGTTCCTCTTCCGGGTTGTCGAAGAATTCATTGGGCGGCTTTTCTTCGACAATGTTGCCCTGGTCAAAGAAAATGACTCGATTGGCGACACCACGAGCAAAGCCCATCTCGTGGGTGACGGCCATAATGGTCATGCCAGACTCGGCTAACTCCTGCATCGCATCTAACACTTCCTTGATCATCTCCGGGTCAAGGGCCGAGGTTGGCTCGTCGAAAAGCATAATTTTGGGCTGCATAGCCAGGGCGCGGGCAATAGCCACCCGCTGCTGCTGTCCACCCGAAAGTTGGCCGGGGTATTTGTAGGCCTGCTCCGGGATTTTTACCCGCTCTAACTGCTGCATACCAATTTCTTCGGCCTTTTCGCGTGACCAGCGCCGCACGTGGATGGGGGCCAGGGTGACGTTTTGCAGCACGGTCAGATGAGGGAATAGGTTGAATTGCTGGAAAACCATACCCACCTCCCGCCGAATTTCCTGAATATTGCGCAAGTCGTTGTTCAACTCGGTCCCATCGACAATGATCTGGCCTTTTTGATGTTCTTCCAGGCGATTAAGTGTCCGAATCCAGGTGGATTTGCCGGAACCGGATGGCCCGATAATCACCACTACTTCTCCTTCTTTAACAGTAGTAGTGATTCCCTGCAAAACGTGGAACTCGCCGAACCATTTGTGAACATCATTGCAGATGATAATATCGTTGCCTAACTCATTCATTAATCTCTCCTCTTCCGAAAATAGAATTTGAGGGCGGGGGGCCTGGGGGGCGTCCCCCCATCCTCCCTATTTTCATCATTGATGGTAAGCGTTGGCTCTTGATGACTCTTTAGTATTTACCAACGCCAAGCTTTCGCTCCAGCCGCTGGCTGGCTCTGGACATTGAAAAGGCAAAAACCCAATAGATTAGAGCCGCAAAAGCAAAGGTCTCTCGTTGCAAACCCAACCACTCCGGCTGGGCAACTACTGTTTTGCCCATCTGTAACAGATCGAACATACCCACAATGGACACCAGCGTGGTATCTTTAAACAGGCCGATGAAGAGGCCCACAATGGCCGGTATAACCAGTCTTAAGGCTTGCGGCAAAATGATTAGCCGCATAGATTGCGCCCCGCTCAAACCAACGGCCATAGCGGCTTCGTACTGTCCTCTGGGGATAGCCTGTAACCCTCCCCGCACATTTTCAGCCATATAGGCCGCACTAAACAGGATTACCCCCACAATCACCCGCAGCAAATTGTCGATATCTAAATCCTTGGGCAGAAAGAGGGGCAGCAGCGTGTTGGCCATAAAGAGGACCGTAATCAGAGGCACCCCCCGAACAGCCTCGATGAAAACCACTGAAAAGGTTTTGATCATATTCCCCTGAAGATAGTAGCCAACCGCCCAGAAAATGCCGACCAGAATAAAGGCTTGCAAGGCAGCATAGCTAACCGGAGATAAAGTGACGGTCCAAACCGGCGGGTCGTGGAATATTAGCGGAATATTCAAAGTAACCGCATCGTCCGGCCAATTGCCTAAACCCCAGTAAATAAGCAGCAAGCCTGCGCCCCACCGCCACAATACGGGTACTCCTCGCGTTTCACTACGACGTCCCAGAGCCAGCAGTACGCCAATGGGGAAAGACGCCCCAATACCGATTATGGCGATAACAATTGTCAGTAAAAACCCTCCCCAACGGATAGTGGACACGCCTTGCATAGGCCCTGTATCTGCGCCCGTACCCCGCAAAAGAAACAAAATCACAAAAATTGAAGCCACCCAACCCCAAACCAGCGGTTTACGAATACTTTTTAAGGGGGACCCAAAGTTCCAGGCCAGAACACTCAGACCGGCCAGCCCCAGAACAATGCCCAGCGAGGCCCAGATGCGCCAAATGACCTCCGACGGATATTGCCCCACGGCCAGAAGTTTTTTGTTGGCCCCAATAATGCCCCAAATCGCGCCTGGTGTGGTATCTCTAAGAACGGCTACACTGTCGGGATCGGTTCGAAATTCGGCTCCAAAAATTGTCCAGGAAAGGACGCCCCGGATGGCAAAGATAATGATGACACCCAAAGCCAGGGTAGTTAGAGCGCCAAACGGGCCATTATAGATGCTGTCTTTTAACCACTGCGTTGGTCCGGGCCAATGGTGCCGGCTTGCGCTGTAAATCACGGTCGCAGCGCCCACCAGCCATAAAACCAATACTATAATTGTTAGTAATGGGCCGCTGGTCAGGGTCAAAATAAGACTACCGATGGCTGTTGGCACACCTTTTGGGGCCAGGTCAAAAGACAGGCCCACCGGCTCGGCCCCAAAACCGCTCCGAATAATGAGGATATTGGCAATAATTAAAAGGACAGCAAAAACAGTCTTCCAGGTAGTGCCAAAAACAGTATCTCTAAGCCAGCCGCTTACATCCAGGTCAAATTCAGGGACAGCCAGAACTGCTTCTTTTGTTTGGGTTGTTGTGGTCATATTCTAACGCTCCACCAGGGCTACTTTTTTATTATACCAATTTAAAAAGGCCGACATTGAAAGGCTAAGGGTCAGATAGACAGCCATAAAGATGATGATAACCTGTACCGCAAAGCCGGATTGATTTTGCACCGTGCTGCCGACAGCCACCAGGTCCGGAAAGGCGATAGCCACCGCCAGGCTAGAGTTTTTGGTCAGGTTGAGATATTGACTGGTCATAGGGGGAATGATAACCCGCAAAGCCTGGGGCAAAACAATCAGTTGCAAGCGTTGGCTCTCGTTTAAACCCAGAGCGCGGGCGGCCTCGGTTTGACCCTTGGAGACGGCCAAAATGCCGGCCCGCACAATTTCGGCGGAAAAAGCGCTGGTGTAAAGCACCAGGCCAATCAGTAGCGCAGCGAATTCCGGGCTAAGTTTGGTTCCACCTTGAATGTTAAAACCGGCCGGGGCCGGAGTATTTACAATCAGGGGGGGGACGCTGACATCCACCAGTTCATGCGTATCCGGGGCTTCTAAAATAGCTCGCTCCGCAGCCAATTGGGCCTGAGTACCGGCCAGCAAATCACAGTCGCCGGCCGCATAGGCAGCGCCGGTCTTGCGCATGCTCTTTTCATTACTCACTTTAACCGGAATATTGAGACGGCGCAATTGACTGGCAGCATTGATTTCGCTAACGGTATCCTCCACGGAACAGATGGTGATCTGCGCGTCGCCTAAAATATCTAACTGGGCTTCGATGTTTTCACTTTCTTCGGCGCTTACTTCTCCTGTCCCAAGTTTAGCGGTCAGTTCGTCTTTATAAGCGGCTATATTGTCAGGGAATTTCAGGGTATCCAGGGTAGCCAGTTCGACTCCCAAATCCTTTAGTGCGTCTGTATCAACCCGAAGCAGATAGATTTTTTCAAAATCATCAAAATCTTTTATATTTCTGGATGTGGCGACCATGATGGCTTGATTGCTGGTAAAGGCAGTAGTCACAAACCAACCTATAGCCACAATGACAATAAAAGCCACAACGGCGCTGCCGATTTTATTAACGGGTTCGCCTGTTCGTTCTTCTTGCCGGCTCTGGATGGTCCAGAGAGTCATTACCAGGATGATAGCCAGCACAATAAAGGCCAGCCAGATGGGAAAGCCGGCAGTTGCCGTCAGGCCCGGCAAGGCAAATCCCCGTTGGTTCAAGAAAAGGGGCAGACCAAAGGGTTGAACGCTGTCTTTAACCGGCGGTAGTTTTAGAATAACGGCAAAGTAAATAAAGAAAAGCTGCACTAATAAGGGGATATTGCGCACAATTTCAATGTAAACCGTGGCAATTTTATTGATAAGCCAGTTGGTAGACAGCCGGGCTATACCGGCCACAACCGCCAAAATAGTAGTTAGAATAATGCCGATAAATGAAACCCGGATGGTATTAATCACGCCCACCCACAGGGCGCGGCCAAAGGTGTCTGTAGCTTCATACTCAATACCCTCGGCAATATCAAAGGCAGCCGTGGTATTTAAAAAGCTAAAGCTGGTCTGTAGTCCTTGATTTTCGGCATTTATTAGGAAGTTTCTAATAAACCAGGTCAGGCCGATTACGACCAGAATGGTAAAAATAATCTGGCCGATAACGCCGAGTACCCTGACATCGCGCCAAAAGGGAATGGCCGCTTCTTGTTTAATAATAGGTGAAGTAGTTGCCATCTGCCACCTCGTTTTTTGTTTAATTAGAATACAGCCCGGCAATTTGCCGGGCTGTATTGTGTTTTATTTAGGTAAGGTTTAGCGGAATGGTGGTGAGTAGATAAGGCCGCCGTCGGTCCATTGGGCGTTAGGACCGCGATCCAGATTGAATATGGTGTCGGGGCCTAAGTGGCGATCGTAGATTTCGCCAAAGTTACCGACTTGCTTGATGACTTCAACCATAAAGTCGTTGTCAAGGCCCAGGGCCTGTCCCAGGTCGCCTTCAGCGCCCAGCAGGTTGCGGATAACCGGATCCTCGCTGGTGGCGGCCATTTCCTCAACATTGGCCGAGGTAATGCCCAACTCTTCAGCCTGGAATGTACCAAAAGTGACCCACTTTACAATGTCAAACCATTGATCGTCGCCGTGGCGGACCAGGGGACCAAGCGGTTCTTTTGACATCGTGACTTCCAAAATAACATGGTCGTCTGCATTAGCCAGCAGAGGCAACTGTGAAAGCAGGCCGGACTTGTCGGTGGTAAAGCCGTCGCAGCGGCCCTCATCGTAAGCGGAGGTGGTGGAGGGGGAGTCGGGCAGCACTACCGGCTCGTAGTCAACGCCCAGGGCGCGGAATACGTCGGCCAGGTTCTTCTCGGTGGTGGTTCCTTGCTGCACGCAAATGGTGGCCCCTTCCATGTCTTCCAGCGAGCTAATGCCGCTGTCTTTGCGGACCATCATCCCTTGCCCATCATAAAAGGTGGTGGGGGCAAAGTTAAAGCCCAGAGCGGTATCGCGGCTAATGGTCCAGGTAGTGTTGCGGACCAGAAGATCGATCTCGCCGGATTGCAGAACCGGGAAGCGGTCGGTGCCGGTGGTGGCACGCATTTCAACAGCTTCGGCGTCGCCCAGTACGGCGGCGGCAACGGCCTTGCAGTAGTCAATGTCAAAACCGGCAAATTCGTTGGTATCGGGATCAAGGTATCCAAAACCCGGTACGTTGGCGTTACCGCCACAGAGCAGGGTGCCGCGCTCGCGCACAATATCCAGGGTGCTTTCGCCTGCTTGGGCGGCGGGAGCAGCTGTCTCTTCGGTGGTTTCGGCTACTTCTTCAGTGGGGGCGGCTGCGGCTTCTTCGGTGGCCTCCGCTACCTCAGCTTCCACCTCGACGGTCACGATTTTCTCGACTTCTTTTTCGACTTCGACAGTGACGATTTTCTCGACTTCGACGGTGACAATTTTCTCGACTTCAACGACTTGGCCGCCACCGCAGGCAGTCATCAATAAACTTAATGCCAATATGGCAAAAACTGTAAGTAAAACACTTTTTCGTTTCATTTACTTGTCTCCTCCTCAATTCAGGATACTAAATTTTTGTATTTGTGTATGGTAGCGTGATTTCACGCCATAACGTGATTTCATACCAAACTCTACATAATAACTTTAATATTACACTTTTGGGCCTATATCACCTCCTTTGTGAGAATAAATTTTTTTAGTGGGAAAACTAGTTTAGTAGAATAGCTTTTGGGGTTTATATTAAATTAAGCTAATACTATGCGGAATTATAACAGCAAATAAATATTTGGTCAATCTCTGATTTGTTACAGGATGCACGAGCGGTGGGGCATTTATGCTCTCTTGGTTAACTGTGTATGCAATTTTTTGGCCGCAATAGCCCGCCTCGTATCGAGGCCAAAAAGTCGGCCAAACTACCTTGTTTGTGAATTGCTCAAGTTGGGGATAATCTTCGCGGTAAAAAGCGTCGATAGCTGGTTGAATAGTTTCAATAGGGAAACCAATGCGTCGAGCAAAGTCGGTCATAAATGCGGTCATGTTGGTTACGTTGGGGTCTTGATTGGCCCGCATAACCTGAACCGAAGCGATCATCATTCGCTGCAAATCCCGGCTATCAACAAATTTATGTAAATGTCCTCTCAGACCGGCAAAGTAGGGCGGTAAAAAGTCGTCCATGTTGTTGCCCAGTAGAGTGTTATCCAAGTCAAGCAAAACGGTTGTTGTGGTCAAAAGATTATCTCCTTCTCTGTAAATAAAATGATGAACGATGAATGATGAATGATGAAGAAAAAAATCATCCTTCCGATTCATCGTTCATCCTTATTTTCATTGTTGGTGGTGTGCCAAAGACTCGTGTTAACTCCTATGCAATTGGATGTCAATTATACAACAAATCATCTTTTTGGTGAAGGAGGTTGTTTAGGCCAAATAAATCCCGGCCCAAAAATGGAATTGTCGGCTCATAGCTCCGTGTGATATAATGTTTGTCAGTACTTACGCAGTTTAGAGCAGAATTAGCTAAATGCGAGAATTTTATTCTAATATTCTGCCGATTCTGCTCTAAATGAGGCACAAAACCGTATACTGAACGGCAACTGCGTAAGTACTGTTTGTAACGACCCGCCCTGCACACCAACTCGTTACCAAACTCTGTTTGGTAACGCAGTTGTTCAAGAAACTCAGTTTTGTAAAGGGTAAACAGAGTTTGTTGGGTAAGCGTGTTCCCAAACTTCAGTTTGGGAACACTAATGAACGGGACCAGAAAAAAAAACCCGATAATAGAGGGACAATTATGGCTTCAAAACGTAAAGTATTATCCAAAAAACTCATCACTAACGAGTTGGCTTTGGCTCTTAATCAAGCCGCCGAGCTGATGCGTCGCAAAAGAAAGTTAGTGATGACGGCTGAAGTTTTGTTGTTGGCTTTTGCCGCCACCCCCGAGACAGAAGCTCATCAACTGCTGCGTAACTTTAGCCGGGAGCGAGGCTTTGATTGGAATCGCTTTGAACGAGACGCCGACCGCGCCGCCGGGGACCGCCGGCCCGTTCCAAACGATCAAGATTTTGATTTTGCAACCAAAGATGGGCAACGGATTCCCCTGGGCAAAGAGATGCTTATTGTGATAGATGAGGGGTTAAGCGTAGCCGAGTCGCAAGGACAATCTCAGTGTGGTTCAAGCCATGCTTTGGCTATTATGACCCATATCCAAATTGGAACGCATTGGATGCTTAACCGGCGAGGTATTACCCGGCAAGCGGTTGTTAGCGAATTAACCGATGCTCCAACAACCGTCAAATCTGTCACATCGGCCAAAGGCAAAAAACAAGCCCCAATCTATCATCGAGTCGAATTGGAAAATAAACTAATCAATATGTTGTCTATGACCAGTGAACAGAATATCATTTTGGTTGGGCCGGCAGGCGTGGGTAAGCGATCCTTAGTGCTTGCTTTGGCGCAATTAATTGCTCAGGGCCGGGGACCATCCAATCTCAAATCGGTAGTGGAGCTTGAGGAGAGAGCATTATTGGATGACTCGCTCAAGGCTGTCCAAAGCGCCATACGTCGGGCAAGAGGGGGGATTTTGTTTGTGCCGGATGTTGATCGCTTTTTTGGCGGCATTCGGGCCGATTTCCGCGACGAGGTCGGGGGCAATGCGCTGCAAAGAGCTTTTTTTACAGACGACGTGGTTGTTATTGGCACAGCTACGGAAGGAAATTTTAGTAAAAAATTGAGTTCGGTCAGAGCTGTCTCTGAACAAAGCCAGGTAATGCGGATACCTCCGGCCACGGTTGAAGAAACAACCGAAATCCTCAAAACGCTCCGCCCCAAATTTGAGTCCGATTATGGCCTGTCTATTGTTGATGACAGTATGGATGAAGTTGCTCGTTTGGCCGGGCGTTACTATACCGTCGAGCCGATGCCGGGGGCCGCCGTTCACCTGCTTCACCGGGCTTGCGCTATGTTCAAGGTTAACCGTGGGACGGAAGCAAGCCGGCTTGTTGAGCCAGACGGACAACTTGACCCCGATGATGTGATGAAAGCCGCCAGCATCCTGACCGGCATCCCGGTGACAAGCATGGGCGCCGACGAGCGAGAACGCTATATGAACATGGCCGACCACTTGCACAAGCGCATTATTGGCCAAGACGAAGCGGTGCAGGCTTTGAGTCGAGCCGTAAAAATGGCCCGGGTGGGCCTAAAAGACCCTCGGAAACCCATTGGCTCATTTCTCTTTTTGGGACCAACCGGCGTGGGTAAAAGCGAGTTAGCCAAAGCCCTGGCCGAGTTTATGTTTGGCACAGAAAATGCTCTGACAACTCTGGACATTAGCGAATATATGGATTCGTCATCAGTCAGCCGACTGATTGGCTCGCCGCCGGGGTATGTGGGACATGAGGCGGGCGGCCAACTTACCGATGCTATTAAAAAACGGCCCTACAGCGTAATTCTCTTTGACGAGGTTGAAAAGGCCGATATAAAGGTGTTTGACACGCTGCTGCAAGTGTTGGACGAAGGCCGCTTGACCAGCGGCCAGGGTGAAACCGTGAGCTTTAGCGAGTGCGTTATATTGATGACCAGCAATATCGGCGGTCGCTACCTGGCCGACCCTGAGTTAAGCGAGGTTTTTGCCCGCGACGCCGCCGAGGACGAAGTTAAGAAGCATTTTCGCCCTGAATTTTTGAATCGATTGGATGATATTATCTTTTTTCACTTGCTCAGCAATGAAAATCTACGAGACATTTTGGGCTTGCTGTTACGCAAAGAAGAAAAGTTGATGGCCGGACGCGACCTTCAATTGCAAATCTCCGATGCGGCCAAAAGGTGGCTTTTGACTCAAAACGATCACCCGGAATGGGGCGCGCGCCCGCTTCGTCGCATTATTCAAAAGCACCTGCGCGAACCAATGGCTGACTTTTTACTGAAAGAAGACCCTCCGCCGGACACAATTGTAAAGGTGCAAAAGAAGGGCAACAATATAAAGTTTGTCCGGGCTGAACCAAAGTGATACATTTTGCCCTCCCTCAATCCCTCCCAAAGGGAGGGAAGTCCTTTGTCCCTTTGGAAGAGGGTTAGTACCTTAGCAGTTGAGTCCTTGCTTTTTGGGCAAGAAAATTTAGGTTATCCGGGGAGTAGGGAGTAGGAAGTAGGGAGTAGAGAATTTTCCCTTACTTCTTACTCCGTCGAACGCAAAGCCTTCGCACTTCCTACTTCCCGCCTGTTTGGTT
>JAJRVO010000540.1 GCA_024277275.1 Chloroflexota bacterium | reverse complement strand
CGGTGGTGATGGGACTGGCCGCCTGGAAATCGTACCGGGAAAACAGGCCGGTGAAGTTGAGTGAGATTGGAGATTAGAGACTGGAGATTGGTAATTGGTAATTGGTAATTCGCCATTCGCTTATTCGCCATTTTCAAGGGGGAGTATATGACACAAGCCACAATGGAATCTCAACGCTTTAGTATCTGGACCCAGGTTCGGGCCAAATTGGTAGATTTTCCTGAAGTCGTTGCGCTGATCAGCTTTCTAATTATATTTTTTTTCTTCGCCATTCGCGCAGAGAACTTCCTCTCTCCGGTATCTCTTACCAACATCCTGACTATTGCCAGCATCAAGGGTATATTTGTAGTCGGCGTGGCTATGCTGATGATTTCGGGTGAGTTTGACCTGTCCGTGGGGTCAACCCTGGCTGTAACGGCCTATGCCTTTGCCCTGAACCTGGTAAGTGGTATGTCGCCAATTTTGGCTATGATCCTGGCTCTGAGTGTTAGCGCGCTTCTTGGGCTCATCAATGGATTGATTGTTACGCGCACGGGTATTCCTTCTTTTATCACCACGCTTGGCACGCTGCTGGCCTATCGGGGTATTGCCCGCGCTCTTGGCGGCGGTGATTTTGCCCGTTACACGGGCGATAAGCCGTTTCTATTCACAATTTTGAATGGAGAATTCACCTTTCTTAATCAGTTATCAACGCCGGCCGGCAGCGCCCGTATGACCATTGTCTGGTTTGTGCTTTTTGTTATTATTGCTTCCCTGGTGATGAGGCGTGCCCGCTATGGAAACTGGGTATACGCCACCGGTGGTAGTCGCGACGCTGCTTTGGCCCAGGGCGTGCGCACCAATTTTGTCATTATCACCAATTTTGTTATCACTGCTGTGCTGGCCGGTTTTGCGGGGTTGGTACAGTTTGCCTCTCGCCCGGCAGTTGACCCCCTACGCGGCGAAGGTTGGGAGTTGATTGGGGTAGCCGCCTGTGTGATTGGCGGTATCTGGTTAACCGGCGGATACGGCACCATTATTGGGGCAGCTATAGGCATTGTGCTTTTGCAGATGGTTGAACAGGGCTTGATTTTGATTGGGGTGGATGTCCAGTTATTCCAGGCAACCATCGGTTTTATCCTTATCTTGGCAGTAATTGTTAGTACCTATCTGAGCAAAGGAAATTAGATTCTTGCGGAGTAACTACTCAGGCTATCTGGCCTGACACGGGCTTGTTGACCAGGCTTAAACCTGGTAGTTACCTTGCGCATAACGTAAATGTTGACGGGTAACACTATCATACACTCGAAAGGAGGTGGTTTTGAAAAAACAGTCAATAGGCACCCGTTTTATGTTCAAACTACAGTCAAAAGAAATTTAATACGGAGGAGTATACTGTGAAAAAACTATTAGCTGTTTTCTTAACTTTGTTTGTTGTGGCAGGTCTTGTGCCGCAAATGGCTTCGGCGCAGCCTGTTTTACAGGGTGTGGCTTGTGAGCAGGATGTAACCGTTCAAGCCGATGACTGGCTATCTAATATAGCGGACAAACTCTATGGCGATCCATTGGCCTTTCCGGCAATTGTAGAGGCCACTAATCAGGCCAATGCCTCAGACAGTAGCTATGCCAAAATTGACAACCCGGACGTGATTGAGACGGGTTGGAAATTGTGCATTCCCAGCGCAGACGATGCTGCGCAGCTTCTGAGCGGCGGCGACGCCGGCGCGATGGTCGCTTCATCCGGCCCCAATCGCCGGATTACCGTTTTTGCCGTACAGCACGCCGAGTGCTCCTGGGATTCCTTCTGGTGCACCGTGCAAGCCGGTATTCAAAAGGGCGCGGAAGACAACAATGTAGACGTTACTGTTCTGGCCCCGGACGAATTTGACCTGGATAAAACCGCCTCGCTGATTGAGCAGGCCATTGCCGCTAATCCGGACGCTATTATGTTGACCGTGACCGACCCGATTTTGTTCCGTGAGCCGATTATGAAGGCCATCAATGCCGGTATCCCGGTCATCGCCTACAACGCCGGCTCCGGCCCCATTGAAGATGGCATCCCCTATTACACCTACCTGGGGCAGGATGAGTATCAGGGTGGTTACCTGGGAGGCTTGCGTCTGGCCAAAGGTGGCGGCTCTAGGGGGGTTTGCATCAACCAGCAGGTAGGACACGCCGGACTGGATAAACGCTGCCAGGGCTTTGTTGACGTCATGAGCGAGAACGGCATCTCTGCCGAAGTGCTGGCTATTGGCGATGACCCGGCCGAATCCACCACCATCATTGGCGACTACTACGCGGCCAACCCTGATACGGATATCTTTATGACGCTAGGTCCAAACGGAGCCAATCCCTTCTACGCCTTTGTAGAAAACGAGGGCTTGTCTGCCGGTGATGTTAAGCACGGTACCTTTGATTTAAGCGATGAAATCAAGGCCAACATTTCCGGTGGCCTGACTATGTTTGGTATTGACCAACAGCCGTTCCTGCAAGGTTATGGCGGGGTTAGCACGCTGGCTATGATTGTGCGTTATGGTATATTGCCCGCGCTACCCGTCACCGCTACCGGCCCCGGCTTTGTTGACGCCGCCAGCTTGGCCAGCGAGCCGGACCCGAATGCTACGGTCAAAGTTTTTGCCGTACAGCACGCTGAGTGTTCCTGGGATTCCTTCTGGTGCGTGGTTCAAAACGGGATTAATCAGGCGGCCGGCAATATGAACGTTGACGTTGAAATTCTGGCCCCGGACGAATTTGACCTGGACAAAACCGCCTCGCTGATTGAGCAGGCCGTGGCCGCTAACCCGGACGCCATTATGTTGACCGTGACCGACCCGGTGCTGTTTGCCGACCCCATCAACAAAGCCATTGACGCCGGTATCCCGGTGATTGCCTATAACGCCGGTTCCGGCCCCATTGCAGACGGCATCCCCTACCTGACCTACCTGGGCCAGGATGAATACCAGGGCGGTTATCTGGGCGGCCTGCGTTTGGCCGAAGGCGGCGGAACCAAAGGCGTTTGCATTAACCAACAGGTGGGGCACGCCGGGCTGGATAAACGCTGCCAGTGCTTTATTGACGCTCTTAGCGAGAACGGCATCCCCGCTGAAGTGCTGGCCATTGGCGATGACCCGGCAGAATCCACCACAATCATTGGCGACTATTACGCGGCCAACCCTGATACGGATATCTTTATGACGCTAGGCCCGAATGGGGCCAGTCCCTTCTACGCCTTTGTAGAAAACGAGGCCTTGTCTGCCGGCGATGTCAAGCATGGCACCTTTGATTTGAGTCCCGAAATCAATGCTAACATTGCCGGCGGCCTGACTATGTTTGGCATTGACCAACAGCCGTTCCTGCAAGGTTATGGCGGGATTCAGACCCTGCAACTGCTGGTGCGCCAGGGTATTGTGCCGGCGCTTCCGGTAACGCCCACCGGCCCGGGCTTTGTAACCCAGGGCAACCTGGCCACTGTTGAAGCCCTTGCCGGAGAATACCGGTAGTTAGTATCTTAGAAATAAGAATCAATTTACGGCCAGGATTCTGATTTCTAATTTCTAATTCTGGTCTATCCGGATTTGGAGCTTGACATGAGATTGGGGGATTGAAGCAAATCTCCCAATCTCTAATCTCCCAATCTCTATTTAATAAAAGGAAGGGTAGCGGATGGATAACGACGCCCTCTATAAAAGAATCTTGCGGCTTTTTGCAGAGTCACCCATCGCCGGGCCACTGGTAACACTGATTTTTATCTTTGTTCTTTTCTTGCTTTTTGTGCCCAATTTTGCCTCGTGGCGAACAGTGTCCGGTATTGTTACTGCGGTTGCAATCTCGGGTTTTGTGACCATTGGCATTACCATCCTCATGATTTCCGGCGAATTTGATTTATCGGTGGCGCCGATGATTGCAATGAGCGGATACTTGTACGGCACAATCTCAACCGGCGAGGATTCGGTCGTCGTCAGTACCCTGTCGTACTTTGGATTACCCGTTCAGGGCGGCAGTATACCGCTGGCAATTTTTTTCGCTCTGCTGATCCCATCTATGATGGGTTCAATTAATGGTTTGCTGTTGATTGCAACTAACGTCCCCTCATTCATTGTAACTCTGGGCACGCGACAAATTTATCGGGGCGTTGTTTGGATTGTAGCCGGCGGGGTTCTGTTTCAGACTGTGCAAAAACTTCCACTCTATGAGGTATTTAATGGGCGATTTGACCTGGTAAACAACTTGTTGGAAAAAGCGAATTTCCGTACTGCAATGCTTTGGCTGCTGGCGATGGCCATCGTATTCCAGTTGATTTTGGTACGTACCCGTTTTGGCAACCACATATTTGCTATTGGTGGAAGTAAAGATGCGGCCAGGGCGCAGGGAGTGCGGGTAAGGCGCACCAAGGTGATGGCTTTTGTCATCAGTGGGTTAATGGCCGGTGCAGCCGGAATTGTTTCCTTTAGCCAATTCAGGAGTGTTCGGGTGGCCGAACAGGCCGGGATTGAGTTAACGGCGATTGCGGCCTCGGTTATTGGCGGCACGCTCCTTACAGGCGGTTATGGTAGCGTTTGGGGAGCATTAATTGGCATCCTGATGATCAGCGTGTTACGTTCTGGGGTCATTTTGCTCAAAATCCCATTTATTCCTGCAGACAACTTTCCCGCTGTAGTTGGTGTGACCATTATTGCCGCTGTTATATTCAACAACTACTTGCGCAGCAGGTCAACATCTTAAGAAGGAGCCGCCTATGAAGCGGGGCTTCACACGCACCTGATGAAACCCAACAGCAGGGGTGCAAGGGTGCAGCGGTGCAGGGGTGATTTTTGTTCATTGCTCATTGTTAATTGTTCATTGGTTTCATAGGAGAGATGGCTATGTCAGAAACAAACGGACAACCCATTGTGGTTGATATGAAAAACATTGTCAAGCGTTTTGGCACGGTAGAAGCGCTGCGCGGCATCGATTTTGAGGTGAGACAGGGGGAGGTACACGCCCTGATGGGAGACAACGGCGCGGGAAAATCTACCCTGATTAAGGTTTTAACCGGCATGTATCCTCCAACCGGCGGCGAAATTTATCTTGACGGCCGGCGTGTTCACATTCAATCACCGGCCGATGCGCGGGCGCTGGGGATAGAAACGGTTTATCAAGACCTGGCCCTGATCCCATTGATGAGCATTTGGCGCAATTTTTTCCTGGGGCGCGAGTTGTTTACCAGTTTTGGTCCGGTTAAGTGGTTACACCGTAAGGAGATGCGTGAGCAGTGCCGTGAGTCTTTGCGTGATATTGGTATTGAAATTCGGTCGGCCGAAGAAAAAGTGGGCAAGCTCTCCGGGGGAGAACGGCAGTCGATTGCTATTGGTCGAGCCATTCACTTTGGCGCAAAATTGCTCATTCTCGACGAGCCAACATCGGCCTTATCCGTAGCAGAAACATCTAAGGTGTTGACCTATATTGAAAATGCCAAAGCCAGCGGGCTGCCTGTAATCTTTATTACTCACAATGTGAACCATATTTATCAGGTGTCAGACAGTTACACCATAATTCGGCAAGGGCACAAAGTGGGCACATATCAAAGAGGTGAACTATCCCAAAAAGATATTGCCGATTTAATTACAGGAGCTCGTGAGTCTTAGAAACTGTCAAAGAACGCTTTCCGTATTTCCCTCGTTACCACGCTCCTGCGTAGTAATGCAGCCCAGACGCTCTGCGTCGACTTGGACAGATAATTATAACACCCAAGAAGACGTTCCAACGCAGGAGCATTGGAAATTACAGTTGACACATCGTAGAAAAACAGTTTATTGACAATGCCAAAAACGCGTGTTATATTTGTCACCAGCAATGCACACGTGTGCATTGCTGGGTAAATAGATAATTTACTGTGTTTATTGACCAATGGAGGTTTAAAAATGAAAGGTTTAGTTTTAGACGCTGTCTGGGAACCCAAACCAGATTATGCAGTATCCGATTGGGAAAAAGAAACCGGCAAAGCCATTACCGGCAACAGTATTTGGCGACACCCCAAATTAGAAGTCCGGGAAAGCCTGACCCCAAGATAGAACCAGAACAGATTTTACTGGAAGTGCAGGCTTGTGGCGTATGCGGTTCTGATATGCACTTTTACGAAACGGATGAGGATGATTACATCCTCTATCCCGGTTTAACCAAGTTCCCCAGTATTTTAGGACACGAGCTTTCCGGCAAAGTGGCCGAAGTGGGCAAAGACGTCGCCGATTTAAAAGTGGGCGATATGGTGACTGTAGAAGAGATGATCTGGTGCGGCCACTGTATCCCCTGCCGCAACGGCTATCCCAACCACTGCACCAATTTGGAAGAGATTGGCTTTACCATTGACGGCGCGTTTGCCAACTACCTGACTATCGGGGCCAAGTTTGCCTGGAAGATTGACGCCATTGCCGAGCGTTTTGGCGACGAAAAGAAGGCGTATGAAGTAGCCGCGTTAACCGAACCAACCTGCGTTTCTTACAACGCTATGTTTGAGCGGGCCGGCGGTTTTAGGCCCGGTCATTATGTAAGCGTTTTCGGAACCGGTCCCATTGGCTTGGCGGCGGTTGGCCTGGCTGAAGCTGCCGGCGCCGGTATGATTGTTGCCTTTGAAGTCTCGCCGGAGCGGCGCAAGTTAGCCAAGCAGGTTGGGGCCGATTATGTTTACGACCCGCGAGAAGTTGACCCGGCGGAAGTGTTGATGGAACTGAGCAAAGGTGAAGGTTTCAACTTCCACGTGGAAGCGGCCGGTGTGCCTCATCTGACTGTGCCCGAAATGGTTAAGAGCCTGGCTATCAACGGCAAGGTGGTGCAAATTGGCCGGGCGGCCCAGGACGTGCCGTTGTATCTGGAAACTTTCCAGGTGCGTCGAGGTCAATTCTTTGGGGCGCAGGGGCACTCCGGGCATGAAACCTTCCCCAACGTTATCCGTATGGTGGCCGCCGGCCGGTTGGACTTGAGTCCAATCATCACCGCTCATTACGGTTTGGATGATACGGTCAAGGCCATCGCTCAGTCTACTCAGCGTCGTGACGGCAAGATTATGGTTTTGCCAAATTGAGGTTGTTTATTTATTTATAATGGAGAATCAAAATGTCAAACAATAGCAACGATAAAGTACCCGAAGGTCTGCTGGCTACCAACCAGCCCGACCTTTTCTTTGAAGATGATGTTATTGGTCAAATGAAGCATGAAATCTGGGCGGCCGGCGAGGAAGAAGTCGACGCCATACTGGCCGAGTACGGCATGCCCTCGCCGGTGGAGTGGAGTAAACCTGGTACTTATATCCAAATGATGCCTCGCCACCAGTTAATTGAGGAACGCCGCAAAAACGATATCATCTTTATTCCCATCGGCTGCACCGAGAATCACGGAATGCACCTGCCCTCGGCAACAGACACGCTCTTTGTTAGCCAGATTTTAGAGGGGGTGCGTCGCTACACGGCTAAACGCGATGGCGCGCCTTGCGCCCTGACCCTGCCGCCGCTGAACTTTGGCGCCCATCCCTACCACCACATGGGGATGCCCGGCACCGCCATTGTGCGCGAAGATATTGCCCGCGAGATGCTCATCGACGTGATGCTGGGCCTGTGGAACGACGGTTTCCGCAAGCAAATTATGATCAACAACCACGGCCACTTGTGGATGTTAGAGGCTACTATTCAGCAGTTTCAAAAGCGATATCACCTGCCCGGCGTTTTCCGCGTGCTCGACTGGCACCGGGCCGTGCGCGAGTCCTTCCGCGAAAAGAAATTTGGCGGCGAATACGACTCAACTTTTGTCCACGCCGCCGAAGCCGAAACCTCGCTGGCCCTGTATCTCTTCCCGGAAATGGTCAACATGGAGTACGCGGTCAACACCTCCGGCAAAGCTTACATCCCGGATGAACACTTTGACAAGTCGGTTGACCCCTATCGCCGCCCCAGCCGTTGGTCAGAAGGGGAAGGCCACTTTGCCATTGAGATTTCCGCTACCCCAGAAGGGGTCGTTGGTCTGGCCGCTCACGGCGAGGCCAAAAAGGCCAAAAAGCCGCTGGCAACCATTCTCAAATATCTTACCATTTTACATGACGATATCAGAGACGCCTTCCCGCCCGGAACCGTGCCGCCCGTTGAGGAAGTCACCCTCCGCACCCAAGAAGAAATGGCCCCCTTCTTGCTTGAGCCGCAAAGCGAGGGCTGGAAATCGGTTTATGCTCTGCCGAGGATTGGGCAGAGTAATATTTACTAATGAAACTCTCAATCGTTTTATCGACACATGCCGCCCAATTTGAGGCGGTGGCCTTTAAAGGCGATTTTGAAGCCAACATAGCCAAGATTGCCGGTTACGGCTACGATGGCGTAGAGTTAGCCATCCGCGACCCAAAGCTGGTCAATCCCGATCAGCTTGAGAAAGTTGCCGGCAAACACAAGCTGGTTGTGCCTGCTATTGGCACCGGCCAGGCCTGGGGCGAGGAAGGGTTGTCCTTTACCAGTGATAACCCCAACGCGCGCCGGGCTGCCATCGAGCGTATCAAAAGACACATCCCGCTTGCCGCTCAATTTAATGCCGTTGTTATTTTGGGGCTTATTCGAGGGATTACGCCGGAGGGGCAAAGCCATGAACAGTCAATGGAGTATCTGGTTCAAGCTCTGCAAGAGTGTTCAGCCGCAGCCGCTCCGCACGGCGTGCGTTACGCTCTGGAGCCGCTCAACCGCTATGAAACAGACCTAATTCACACAGTTGCCGATGGTCTGGATTTAATTGAGCGGGTTGGGGCGGGCAACTTTGGCTTGTTGCTTGACACGTTTCACATGAATATCGAGGAGCCTTCAATTGAGGCAAGTATCCATACTTGCGGCAACCGCATCTTTCATTTTCATGTAGCCGACTCAAATCGCTGGCCTCCCGGCGCGGGCCATCTTGATTTTAAACGTATTTTGGAGACTTTGTTTAAAACCGGCTATGATGGTTTTGTCTCTGGAGAGTTTATGCCGATACCCGATGCTGATACCGGGGCGCAACGAGCAATTGAGTATCTACGCGGACTTTAATTACGATACCACTTCGCCTACCACCTGCTGCCCATCTTCAATAACCGAGTCGCGCAAGATAACAGCGTCTTTTATAAGCGCATCTGCTCCAATGCGGCAATTGCGCTCAATGTAAACCCGAGGCCCAATGACACAACCGGGGCCGATGATGGTTCCTTCCTCGATGCGGAGGGGGGTAATTAGATGGGTGTGCTGGCCCACGCTTTTGGGGGCTAGTTGAGGCGTATCGCCGCCGGTAGTCAGGTAATGGCGATTGAGGGCCAGCAAATCACCGGCGTTGGTCAATTGCAGCCGGCTGTCGGTTGATACGCCGATAACATGACCATCTTGCTCAATTAACATTTGAATAGCGTCTTGCAGCTCGTATTCGCCACGGGGAGAGGGTTTTACTTCCGGCAAGTATTGCAGGAGTCGAGGCGAAAAAACGTACAGGGGTAAACTGGCAATATTGGAGGGCGCTTCGCCGGCGGCGGGTTTTTCTACAATGCGCCGGATTTGTCCGTTATCAAGCTCAACCACGCCCGTCCGTCCGGCTATAGAGGGATCAATTTCCATCAGGCTGAGCGTGGCGTTGGCCTTTTTAGATTGATGGGTGGCTAACAACTCTGCCACATGTTCAACCGGGGTAAGATTGTCGCACGCAGAAAGGACAAAGTCGCTGTGGATATAGGGCGCTGCCAGGCTTAGCGCATTGGCCATACCCAGGCGTTGCGGTTGAACCACAAACTGAATGTCCACGTCCAGCATTGTTTGTTCCTGGAAGTAGTGGCCCACATCGCCATCTTCCCGGCTAATGACCATGATAAATTTGCGGATACCGTTTTCAACCACGGTTTCCATTACTCGCTCAACAATTGGCTTGCCCAAAATAGGGATCAT
>JAJRVO010000539.1 GCA_024277275.1 Chloroflexota bacterium | reverse complement strand
TGCCGCCAGTAGAAAAGGCTTTAATTTTATTCGGGGTTTCACTCATGGCGCTGATAAAGATGACCGGGATATCGCAGGTGCGTTCATCTGATTTTAACCGTTCACAAACTTCATAGCCATCCATCCCCGGCATCATGATGTCAAGCAAAATTAAATCAGGCGGTTCCGCTTGCACTGTTGCCAACGCCGCTTGCCCGCTACCGGCAGATTGAACTTTGTATTTTCGCCGGGCCAGTATTTTGGCTAAAAGGCGCAGGTTAGCATCGGTATCATCAACAACTAATATTTTTGCCGGCGAGTTATTTGTCTGATGGTCATTCACTTCTGTGTTTTTCCGTAAAATTCTGGATATAGAGTTGTCAAGCAGTCGGGGCAAACGCCGTGACTAAAATCCGCGTCTGAATGATCGACAATATAAACTTCAACCTGCTGCCAATAGCCTTGATCATCGCGGATTTTTTTGCAATTTGCGCAAATAGGCAGCAACCCCTTAAGGGTTTTAACATTGTCCAGCGCTTCTTGCAATTGAGCATTTTGTTCTTGCAGACTCTTTTGTAGGTGGCGGATGGTTAAGTGGGTATTAACGCGGGCCACAACCTCTTTAGCCTGAAACGGTTTAGTGATATAGTCTACCCCGCCAATAGAAAAGGCTTTAACCTTATCCAGCACTTCATTCATAGCGCTGATAAAGATGACCGGGATATCAGTAGTATTTTTATCTGCCTTCAACTCTTCACACACTTCATAGCCATCCATTTCAGGCATCATTATATCAAGCAAAATCAGGTCAGGGGGTTTTGCCCGCGCAGACGCCAGCGCGGTGTGACCATCCTGTGCAAGTCGAACGTCATAGCCTTGATTGGTTAATATTCTGGTTAAAAGATGCAAATTAACCGGGGTATCATCAACAATTAAAATACTCTCTTTGGGCGTCTTCGCTTGTTGATTGCTCATTTTGTTTTCCTTAATATTTACACCACTCATTGTACCACAAAAAGTTAAGAAGTGGGCTATGTGTAAACATTGTAATAAATTTGAAATTCCTGCCTGCACGTAGTATACTACTCACAACAATAATAAAATATCAGCTTTTCTCGGGGGCTTGGACAAACCAAGTTGAGAAATCTTCTTGTACGCGGTACTGTGGAGATGACCGATGAACCTGATCCGGATAATGCCGGCGGAGGGAGAAAAACAACAAGTTAACCCACCCTCCCCGCAGGGTGGGTTTTGTTTTTATGTCTCGAATTGTAATTTTTGCCAACGGTATATTAAACCAGCCCGAACTGCTCCGGGTACGCTTGCGTCCCACCGACCGCATTTTTTGCGCCGACGGCGGCGCTCTGCACACCCTGGCTCTGGGGCTAACGCCAGAGGTTATTATTGGCGATCTCGACTCGCTGCCGGCTGAGATTGTTGAACAAATGGAAGCAGCGGGAGTGACCATTCATCGCCATCCCACCGCTAAAGATGAAACCGATTTAGAACTTGCCATTGAACTGGCCGTAGCCCGGCAACCGGATGAAATATTGCTGACCACCGCTCTTGGAGGGCGGCTTGACCAGATGCTGGCCAATATTCTGCTCTTCACCCGCCCTGATTATGCCTCAATTCAACTCAGTCTGGTCGATGGCTCTCAGTGGGCAACGCTGCTGCGAAGTCGCCAAACTATCACCATCCAGGGGCAGCCGGGCGACACGTTATCTCTAATCCCGCTAACGCCAACGGTGCATCAAGTCAACCTGACCGGCGTTAAGTGGCCGCTGGCAGGCGCAACGCTATCCCTGGGCAGCACGCTTACCATTAGCAACGCTCTGGCAGCACATCAAGCCACCGTACAAATTGGCAAGGGTATGGTTTTGGTAATCCATATTGATAAAAATTATCAGCAGTAAACACTAGCGGCTCAAACTTCTCTCGTTCCCAAACAGAATTTGGGAACGAGAGAAACTAAGTTTGGGAACGAGAAAAAGTTCATCATTCATCGTTCATCATTCATAATTTTATTATGAGGAGGATTAAGTATGTCGCATACCGTTAATGTTAGCATCCAAGTATTGCCGTTTCATCCGGACCCTTACCCCATTGTTGATAAGGCCATCGCCACTATTCAGGCATCCGGGGTTAAGTACGAGGTTGGTCCCCTGGAAACAACGATGGAAGGAGAACTTGACGAGTTACTGGAAGTGGTCAAAGCCACTCATCGGGCTTGCTTCGTAGAAGGTGTGGATAAAGTAGTCACCTTTGTCAAGATTGCCGACGCCGTGGACGGCACAACCATTGAAGAGAAAGTAAGTAAATATCGGTGACATCGGCCAGCGCAATATTACGAACCTATGCTCCTCCAATCGGGCTGATCTTAACCCTGCTCTTGCTCTGGGAAGGAATTGCCGTTTGGCAAGAGTTGCCAATTTGGATTTTACCCCCTCCAACCGAAATTCTGAAGGCGACCTGGCATACCTATCCCCTGCTCCTGCCGCACACCCTGCAAACGCTGCAAGAGGTGGTTTTGGGTTTGGCATTGGCCCTGATCACCGGGCTGGTTCTGGCTACCGCGCTTGACCTGTCAACCTGGTTAAAACGCGCGCTCTACCAGCTGCTGGTTGTTTCGCAAACCATCCCTATTTTGGCCCTGGCTCCGCTGCTTATCATCTGGTTTGGCTTTGGCATTATGCCCAAGGTATTTATTGTCACCCTGGTTTGCTTCTTTCCTATCGCCATCAACACCGCCGACGGCTTAAGCGCAGCCGACCCCGACTTGCTGTCTTTGCTGCGAGCAATGGGGGCTACGCCCGGTCAAATCTGGACCAAAGTGCGATTACCGGCTGCTTTACCCTACTTTTTCTCCGGGCTGCGGATTGCCGCTACTTACAGCGTCATTGGAGCTATCATTGGCGAATGGGTGGGGGCCAGCCAGGGCTTGGGTATTTATATGCTCCGCTCGTCTAATGCTTTCAAAACAGCCCAGGTTTTTTCTGCCATCGCCATTTCGTCCCTGATAAGTTTGACTCTTTTTATAACCGTCTTTTTGGTTGAGCGCGCCCTACTACCCTGGTATCACTCAAGTCAACGCACCGCACAGTGGGAGGAGTCGAAAACTGTTTAATTGCCATAAGTTCTATTTTATACAAGGAGAATTTTTACAATGTTCAACAAAAAATGGATAACCATTTATCTGCCCTATTTAGTCCTGTTTAGTCTGGTAGCCGTTGTCTCTGCCTGCCAATCCGCGCCAAGCGAACAAGCACAACCAGAAGAGAAACCTCTGACCGAGATTGAGTTAATGCTGGATTGGGTTCCCAACACCAATCACACCGGCTTTTTTGTGGCTCAAGAAAAAGGTTGGTATAAGGAAGCCGGGCTAGAAGTCAACATTATCCAACCCGGCGAAGCCGCAGTGGAGCAAGTAGTAGCCGCCGGAAGCGCAGCTTTTGGCGTTAGCTACCAGGAAGGGGTGACGATGGCCCGCGCCGAGAAGGCCCCCATTGTATCAATTGCGGCCATTATCCAGCACAACACCTCCGGGTTTGCCTCTCGCGCCGCAGCGGGCATTGCCCGGCCAAAGGATTTTGAGGGCAAAACCTATGGCAGCTTCGGTTCGCCAATTGAACGGCCTATTCTCGACCTGTTGATGAGTTGCGATGGCGGCGACGTCGACAAACTGGAGTTTATTGACACCGGCTTTGCCGACTTTTTGAGCATCACTGAACGAGATGTGGATTTTGCCTGGATTTTTTACGGCTGGGACGGCATCAACGCCGAACTGAAAGGCATTGACCTGAATGTAGTTATGCTCAATGAGTGGCAGGATTGCGTACCCGATTACTACACGCCGGTGGTTATCACCAGTGAAGACATGATCAGCCGGCAGCCGGAAATTGTTAAAGCCTTTGCCTCAGCAACAGCCAGGGGCTACGAGTACGCCGTTGCCAACCCGGCAGAGGCCGCCGACATCCTGTTGAAGGCCACCCCGGAGAGTGACCCGGAACTGGTTAAAGCCAGTCAAAAATGGCTGGCCGACCAGTACCAGGCCGATGCCCCCGGTTGGGGAATCCAAAAAGCGGAAGTTTGGCAAAGATATGCCGATTGGCTGTATGAGCAGGGTATGTTGGCAGAGCAAATTGATACCAAAGGCGCTTTTAGCAACGATTTCTTACCTGCGGCGGAAAAATAATTGTGAATGCGCCCCTTTTGGCTCTGGATGGGGTTAGCAAAACCTACCAAGAGAACGGTCAAATTGTACCGGCTGTAACCGGGATTAGCTTCTCGGTTGCGGACGGCGAATTTGTGACGCTCATTGGTCCCAGCGGATGCGGCAAGTCTACCCTGTTTAACCTGATTGTTGGCCTGTCTAACCCTGATGAGGGTGAAATTCGTCTGGCCGGCAAGGTCGTCCGGCGCCGGACGGGGCTTTTTGGCTACATGCCCCAACGCGACCTATTGCTTCCCTGGCGAACCGTTCTTGGCAACGCCATCCTGGGGCCGGAATTAAGCGGCGAGGACTTGAAGGCCGCCCGCCGGGAAGCTGTCTCGCTGCTGCCGCTTTTTGGTTTAGAGGGGTTTGGCGACGCATACCCCGCTACTTTGTCCGGGGGTATGCGCCAGCGTGCCGCCTTGTTGCGCACCTTCCTCTGTCACCGCGACGTGATGTTACTTGACGAACCATTTGGCGCCCTTGACGCTATGACGCGGCGCGACTTGCAGGGTTGGCTGCTTGGCATTTGGCGTCAATTTAACAAAACCATCCTGTTCATCACTCACGATGTAGAAGAAGCCCTTTTTCTTTCCACCCGGGTCATTGTTCTCTCGCCCCGCCCTGGCCGGGTCGCGCTTGATTTGCCCATAGACCTCCCCCAACCGAGGGAGGCTAACACGCTTGTTTCTGCTCGCTTTGTTGAACTCAAGGCTCATTTGCTGTCAACATTGGACAAGAAAGGAAGATTCTCAACATTGACGTAATGCCAAAACAGGCGTAGAATATTAGTGGTTCTTTCAGAGTTTCCGGACCATCGCTCGGAGGGGATTGACAAATCCCCGTATCTTGTAGCAATGACCAAGCTATGCCACTAAATATGGCTTGGATTTGGCAATCCAAGCCGAGCGGTCCGGAAACCCCCAAAGAGCC
>JAJRVO010000538.1 GCA_024277275.1 Chloroflexota bacterium | reverse complement strand
TCCGCCGGAGCAACCGCTATCATGGCGACCGCTCGCCTGCCTCAGCTCAAAGCGGTTGTGGCAGAAGGAGGCTACGGCAACTTTGTCGACAACGCCCTGGGCCGCGATAAAGACGCCGGCCTGGTCGGATATTTTCTGGCCCTTTATCGCTGGGCTACCCGTCAAACCTATCGCCGAGTCACCGGCCTTGATATCGAAATTCTCAGCCCGGTTTCGGTCATCGACCAGATTGCTCCCCGCCCCATTTTGCTCATCTACGGCAGCCGGGAATCGACGCTGTCCGGGGCGCGTTGGCAAAAAACAGTTGCCGGCGACAACGCCGAGTTATGGATTGTTAAGGGAGCCGGACACGGCAACTATTTAAGCGTCGCCCCGAAGGAGTATGAGACGCGCGTTGTTACGTTTTTTGACAAAACATTGCCAGAACGTGCAAAATAAGTAACCTCAAGAATCAGGAGATTTTATGTCAATTATTGCTTCCAACCCAATGAAACAAGCTTTACAAGACGGCCAATCTCTGGTCGGCACAATGGTGTCAGAGATTCGTCAGCCGGTGGTGATGCAACTGCTAAAAAATGCGGGGTTTGATTTTGTCATCATCGACAATGAGCACGGTCCGTTCAGTATCGAAACCATCGCCGATTTGGCTCGCGCGGCCAAACAGTTGGGCCTGTCCCCATTAGTCCGCGTACCGGATTTGTTCTACCCCTACCTTGCCCAGTCGCTTGACTCCGGGGCGCAGGGCGTGATGATTCCGCGCATTTTTAACGCCGACCAGGTGCGCGAGGCCGTGCAAATGATGAAGTATCCGCCGTTGGGCCGGCGCGGTTGCGCTTTAAGCCGCGGCCACACCGATTTTAAGAGCGGGCCGCTGACAGAAACTATGGCCGACACCAATGATGCAACCTTGCTGATGATCCAAATTGAGACCGTGGACGCTGTCGAAAATATTGAAGAGATTGCGGCCGTACCAGGCGTTGATATCGCGTTAATTGGCCCGGCAGACCTGTCTATTGCTCTGGGCATACCGGGCCAGTGGGACTCCCCCAAACTTCACGCCGCTATCGAAAAAATGATTGATGCCTGTCAACGCCACAACGTTTATCCGGCTATTCACATGAATGATTTGGATTGGGCCGTCTACTGGGCCAAAAAAGGGATGCGAGTGTTAAGTTCAGCCTCGGAGGCCGGTTTGATGATGAGAGGCGGGGCTGCGGTAACATCGGCTATTAGCGAGGCGTTTAAATCGTAACTGAATTTAGGCGTGTTCATTGGACACGGGAATCAACTTTACACGTTTGACGAATGACCAACGACGGACGGTGAAAAAAGCGTAAATATCCGGTGTTATTCATTCGTCTACCGTCTTTCGTCAGGTTGCCAACCAAATTGTAAACCATCCCCAAATTTTAATTTACTATTGACACACAGTTACTATCCCCTTACAATTAAAATTTAAATATGCTTGAATCGTAGAAATTCAGAAAACAGGAACAACCTATGATCTCATCAAAAATCACCATAGAACTATATCCAGCCGAGGGCCGGCAATGGGCTACTGTAGCCTTAGACGGCCAAGACGACCCGCACCTTACTCTGGCCGAAGCGGTTAAGGCGTTGGCAATGGAAATTGCTCGTTTATACGCTCAGGGCGCATCAGAAGGCGCGCCGTTAGACCTGGGCGCCCTGAAGCCTGGGGAGCGGTCATCGGGACTTGCGCCGGTTTCTGTCGGTAACCTATTGGGCATTTCTGACACTTTGCCCAAAGAGACAGCCGATGATGATGATGATGATGATGATGATGATGATGACCCGGTGCATGAGAGCGAAACAATTCGACAGCGCGAATACAAGCTGGCCAGAGGTTGGAAGGCTGCGGGGGGCAAAGAGTTGTTGCAAGGATTCGATTTGTCCGAGCAAGATTTGAGCGGCGTTGATCTGTCTGGGGCAAATTTAAGCGGCTCTAACCTGGAGGGAACTAACCTGAATGGAGCCAACCTGTCCCGCGCTAATTTAAGCGACGCAATTTTGAGCGTAGCCACTTTGATTGGCGCCAACTTAAAAGGCGCCGATCTTAGCCGGGCTATGTTGATAGAAGCGGGCCTGGGTCAAGCCAATCTTGAAGCGGCCAACCTGGAAAATAGCAACCTGACCGAGTCAACCCTATGCCAGACCAATCTATACCAGACCAACCTCACCAAAGCTATTGTAAATCAGGCCAATTTGAAAGAGGCTAACCTTAGCAACGCTCGGCTGGTAGAGACAAACCTGGGCGAGGCCAACCTGACCGAGGTCAACCTGACCGACGCTGATTTAAGCTACGCTTTTTTATACGAGGCTATTTTACACCGGGCCAATTTAACCGGAACTAATTTGACCCAGGCTAATTTGAGCCGGGCCGACTTGTCTCACGCTGATCTATCTAATGCCAACCTGGCCTACGCCGATGTGAGTCTGGCTAATTTGATTGACGCCAAACTGGATACCGCCATCCTGTATGACACTGATTTTGAAGGGGCTATCCTCTCTCATGGCGACGAGTAAAGCCGTACCCGCCGCTAAAACCCGGCCCCTAAACCCAACGCAGCCAACGGTCACCCCAACCTTTATGGTTGGCCCCATTCCTGTTTATGGCGATATCATCCTCTCGCCTATGGCCGGATTCTCCGATAAACCCTATCGCCTCATTTGCCGGGAATATGGCTCGGCGATGAGTTACACCGAATTTGTCTCGGCGGACGGAATTTTGCACGGCAACGACCGTTACCGGCAAATGCTGGATTTTGACCCTTCCGAAAGACCGATGGTTTTCCAGATTTTTGGCAGCGATGAAACAACCATTGAAGAAGCCGCCCACAAAATTGAACGGCTCGGCCCGGACATCATCGATATCAATATGGGCTGCTCGGCCAAAAAAGTGTCCCGACGAGGGTCCGGGGCCGGTTTGCTTAAAGACCCAGCCAAAATTGGCCGGATTTTTACCCGGCTCACCGCAACTATCTCTCTTCCCATCACCGGCAAAATTCGGTTAGGGTGGGATGACAACTCGCTTAACTACCTGGAAGTTGTCAAAGTATTGGAAGATAGCGGAGCCTCGCTGATTGCCGTCCACGGACGGACCAGAGAGCAAGCTTACCGGGGTCAAGCCAATTGGGACGCCATCGCCAAAATCAAACAGGCGGTCAACATCCCCGTTATCGGCAACGGCGATGTAACCTGCGCAGCCGACATTGACCGCATAAAACAACACACCGGCTGCGACGCCGTGATGATTGGCCGCGCCGCCATCGGCAACCCCTGGATTTTCCAGCGCAAAGATATTGAGCAAGTTACGCTGGCGGAAAAAGTTCAACTCATTTATCGCCACCTGGATTTAATGCTGGATTTTTACGGTGAAGAACGAGGCTTAATGCTATTTCGCAAACACGTAGTCAAATATGTGCGCGGTCTATCGCACATTGCCAGAGTCAAAACCAAATTAGTCACCTGCACCCGCCCCGAAGAGTTCATCGCCCTGATGAACGAGTACGAAGCCGATGCGGAACGGCGGGCGGCGCAATTTGCACAAGAGCCTGTCTCCAACTCAACACGCGTTCAACACGATTACGTTCCGGCGTAAAATTAAATTTCTATCAGCAATTCCCGTTTTGGAAACTGTGCCGCCGATAACTACTCAGTCGGGCTGATTTTTGTCGGCGTAAGAGCAGAATTGGCAGAATTAACGAATCAAAATTCTATCATTCTGGAAATTCTGCTCTGAAATGCCCACAATT
>JAJRVO010000042.1 GCA_024277275.1 Chloroflexota bacterium | reverse complement strand
CGCAGATTTTGGCGACTACTTTGGACATAGTTTGGGACACAGCCTGGGCCTGGACGTTCACGAAGGCCCGCGATACAGCTTTATGTACCCCGATGAAGTTCCCGCCGGAACCGTGATGACTGTTGAACCCGGCATTTATATCCCCGGCTGGGGCGGGGTGCGGCTGGAGGATATTGTTTTGGTCAAAGATGATGGGGTAGAGGTGTTATCATCTGCGCCTAAAGAAGCGGTGTTGCCGCGCAGCGACTGAATTTTTGGCGTGGTTTTAGAAACGTGGAAAGTTAGAGCGTGTTTCTTAAAGAACGCAGAGGTTTTTTACAAGATATTTTTAAGCGAATTTGCCCCGGTTATGAACCTGACTTACAGTTAAAATCCGCTTCAGAAACCTCTGCGGTCTGGTTTACACGATTTAAGAAACACCTTCTAACGTGAACCATAGGCAAAGAACAATTACGACGAGCCATTATCGGGCGTATCGGTTTTACCTTCTTGCGAATCATTATTATTTCCAAGCCAGGTGATGAGCGCAAACAGACCAACCACCCCAATTATAAATAATAAAATTACGCCCCAAAACATTATCATTTTGTTTTACTCCTTTTAGTTTGTTATTCAAGCTCCCGGCTGAAAAGGGGCTTTTTAATTTGTACATTTTATCATACCTGTTTACCGCCGACAATCCAAATAAAACAAGACCAAAGGGTCAATTGACTCCTTGATGGATTTGGTTAAGTTCATCCGATAGGGGTTGCTTTTTTGCTCCAAGCCGGTTTGTAACCGGCGTCGCAGGTTACTTGCCATAATACGGCGTGTCCACTCTATTTTGTGTTTTGCGGTTCTGTGGGGCAGGCCCCGGCAACGCCCGATATGGCAATAAAAATGACCGATTGCGCTTTACAAGTTTTATCAAGTATGGTAATATACATAAAGTTATGTTAAGTTACCATAGATACTAAAGATAGTTGCTGTTTCCCAAATTAAGGAGATGGTTTATGGAAGAATCAAAGAGACCTTCAATGCAATCAGTGTAGCGGAGTTTAATAATAGGCGTTTTAGTTGGTCTTGTTCTTGGTTGTGCGGTTGGAGCCGGTTTGGTTGGCTTTTACATTAGACAAAACCCTCCGGTTTACCAGGGAGGATCATTCCCCGATGAAATGACAGCCGCTTACCAGGATCATTATCTGGCTATGGTTATCGACTCGTATGTGCTTAACCCGCAGCAAGATGTAACCTTAGAAAGCGAACGCCTGAAAAGATTTAGCCCGGAAACCAAAATCTATATGATGGGTAAACGAGCAGCCGATTATGTGGCTGCCGGAAGAGCGGCTGAAGCTCAATTTATAATAAACCTGGCTCAGTCCTTAAAAGAAACTGAAGGTTGGAACGACGACACAATCAGGAAAGTGATTGGCAATTTAACAAGCCAATACCAATCAGACCCGGCCAGGTCGCAGGCTATTAGCTCTTTTAGCGCCCAACTGTTAAATGAGGTGCCAATTGCGCCGGAACCGGCGGCCCCTGCAGAGGCTCCCGCCGAAACAGGCGAAGCGCCCCCTCCCGCAGCAGAACCGCCTGCTGAGCCTGCTTCTCAGCCTGCACCGCCAGAGTCGCCGTCACTGTTTAGCAGGATTTTTTCGCTATGGAACATCTTGTGTTGTTTGATGCTGTTTGTTCTGCTGGCAATTATCTACATCATAGGCCGTCGCCGCTTTGAGGCCCGCAGGACCCCAACCAAGCAAGTGATTGACTGGACAGGCGAGGGAACGCCTCCCATTAAGCAATGGAGAGGCACTTATACTCTGGGCCAGGATAACTACGATGAGTTCTTTACCATTGAAACGGACGAGGGCGATTTTCTGGGTGAGAGCGGGATGGGAATTATGGACGCCGTTCCCGATACCTCACCCAAACAGGTCATGTCTTTTGACGTTGGCCTCTTTGACAAAACCGATATAACCACGCTTTCCAGGGTGGTGATGAGCGAGCATGCCTACAATGATGAAACTATCAGGACTAAGGTTGACGCCAACCCTCAAGCGGAAGCTATTTTAGCCGAACCGGGTAAGGAGTTTATCTTTGAAACCTCGGCTATGCGCATTGTAGCCAGGATTGAAGAAATGGCGTATGGCGGAGGCGGCAACGTTTATTTTGAAAAACTCAAGTTGAGTATGGATTTATTCCTTAAAGAAGGGGCCGACCTAAGGAAAGGGGAAATGGATATCCCCGAACAGTTCCAGTAACTAAATCTAGTGTCGTGTCAAGCGTGTTTTGATAGGTTGTAGCATCGGGCCTTGTGCCCGTTTTATGCTTGAAATAACGCCCACAAGGGGCTATACTACCTATCATTTTAGCCTTGACACAACACTAGGTAGGCCCTAATGAAAAAGAGCGATGCCTGAACCCATCGCTCTTTTTTTATACAGTTATTTGCTACTCAAACCTGAGCCATAGGATTAAAAAGCCTGTTGTGTTCCTGCAAAGCGTATCGATCTGTCATGCCGGCAATATAATCACATACGGTTCGGTGTAGACCTTTTTGATTCACTCGCTCCTGAACAGGCGTGGGCAGGATAACCGGAGAGGTAACATAAGCGTCAAACAACTCGCTAATAAAGCGTCGAGCCTTGAGACTCATCCGCATGACCCGCCAGTGATGGTAAAGGTTGTTGTATAAAAAGTCCTTCAACTGTCTATTAATCCGCCTAACCTCGTCAGAATGGGCAACAAGGTTATCGGGTAAATTCCTGATATCCGCTAAACTCTTTATCTGGTGTTGTTCCAGTTGGGCGTTGGTAGCTGTAATTACGTCGCTCACCTCTTTACCCACCAGCCGCCGGATAATCCGGTGACGATCCATATCGCTAAAACTTTGCAAAGGGTTTATACCCAATTCTTTTGTCACCAGTTGCCAAAACTCAATATCAGCCAGTTGTTCCGGCGTAATCATGCCCGAACGCAACCCGTCATCCAAATCAGCCGTCGTGTAAGCAATTTCATCGGCCAGGTTGACAATCTGGGCTTCTAAGGTGGGCTGCCATTCAGGTTCAAAATCTGTTACGTCGCTATCGTCATACTCTGTTTCATGCTTTAGGATGCCCTCTCTCACCTCCCAGGTAAGATTAAGCCCCCTAAAATCAGGGTAGCGATTTTCTAATTTTTCGACAATCCGAAAACTTTGGTAATTGTGGTCAAACCCGCCGTGTGCCGACATAAGCTCATTAAGCGCCGCTTCTCCGCTGTGACCAAAGGCCCATGCCCCAAATCGTGAGCCAGACAAATAGCTTCGGTCAGGTCCTCGTTAACTCGCAGAGCGCGGCCAATTGTGCGGCCAATTTGGGCGACCTCTATAGTGTGGGTTAACCGGGTGCGGTAGTAGTCGCCCTCGGTAATTAAGAATACCTGGGTTTTATACTCCAATCGTCTAAAGGCTGTGGTGTGGATAATCCGGTCCCGGTCTCGCTGATAAGCCGAGCGGTAGG
>JAJRVO010000537.1 GCA_024277275.1 Chloroflexota bacterium | reverse complement strand
TAACATTCTGAAAGCCAGAGAATAGGACACAGATTTTCGCAGATAAACACAGATTATGGTAAAAAACTAAACAAAAATCTGTGAAATCTGTGTTCATCTGTGTCCCATAAAAATGTTACTTTATGGCCGTTGGCAGTATAAGATACCTTCTTCGGTTATGTCAGTAACAACCAGGGCATGAATAACTTCTTCTTGCCAATGTGTCAATGGTTGGGTCCAAACGTGAACAATACAGGGGCGTCCAGCCGCTAAGGTTTCACGGAGGATTGGTTGAGAACCCGTTTGCACATGCGCCTCAAATCTTAATTCAGGCAATCGCCACATCACCTGGAGCGGGCTTGTGCCACCAGGGCGCGTCTTGAGAAGAATACGTAGCTCGGCCTCGGCACATTTGTGACCATAAAAAGCCAACACCATTCTCACGCAAGCGGGTAGACAACTGTAATCTAGCTCCTGCTCAAGGTGTGGTACGCGCATAAATAACCTCAGCCCGATCCATCAAATCTTCGGTGGTTTGCTCATCGGCAATGGTTACCTCGCCGTTCTCGGCGTTTACCAATAAATGTCCAACAATGCCCAACAATCCTTGCCAAGAAGTAGCATACTGTACAGGCACACGCCATTGCAATACAGGCCCTATGACCAGTTCCGGTTCACCGGCACAAAGTTGGTCGCCGGTCTGTAGAATCAGAAACCGATTGGCCTTCTGTCGAGCGACATAAGCAGAAACATTGAGTTCAGCGCTAATCTCAATTTTAACTGATACGTGACCCGGCACAGGTAATTCTACTCCCGCTAGTGTTGCTTGTTCACTCATATCCTCACCCCAGTTATGATACAAATCTTGTCTTTAATTGTACCCTCCATATACATTGGTTGCAAAACAATTGCCCGGCGCTACGTTACACCCCTCCAAAAATTGTGCCGCGCATCTCCATTGGCTGGAACATAATCCAAATGGCCGCAGCCAGCATCAGCAGCGACAGGATACCCCACGGCACAAAAGCTCTCAGGGCAATGTGTCGAACTTTGTAATGATTAATTGCAATTTGAAACCCAACCGCTAATGAGCCAAATAAGCCCAAATAGAGAAAAATGATTTGAATGGGAAAGAGCCAGCCGGCAGGCACAACGGGGCCAAGCTGCCACTGAGGCTGTCCCGCATTAAAGCCGCTATCGTTGAGAAAGGATTGGGTAACGGGAATAAGGGTCAACGCGCCGGTGAGAAAGTGAAAAGCGTAGTGGGCCAGCCACACGCCAAAGGCCATCGGCGCAAGGGCGTAGGTAAAACGCCGGATAATGAGGCCCAGAGGTTCTTGAGATTGGCCGGAGAGGAGTCGACTAAAGAAACCCGTTGCAGATAAAAGCGCCGCTGGGAGGATAGCAAACCCAACGATGAAAATGATAAGCAGGTTAGGCCACTCGCGGGTGGTGTTAAGCCAGGTGGAGATGGTTTGCTGCAAAGCATAGACCGGGGTAATCATGCCAAAGGCGTTGAGATAAGCGGCGAACATGAGCACAACTACCAGAGCCGCCAAATCCCAACGACGGCCAAATTGACCAATCCCGGCCCGGCGCGGGTCGGTGCATAACTCTGCGGCGGGAATACGCGCTATCAGACCAATGTTATCGTGCGGGCAAGCATAAACGCAATCGAGGCAAAAGGTGCAATCCATATTGCCGGTTTTATTTTGCTGAAACAGCCACAACTCGCAGCCCCGTTGGCCGGTGAGTTTGTTGCCGGCAATGCAATCTTTGGCGCGACAGGCGGCGCAGGTATCGCTGTTACGGGTTTTTATCTCGGTGGGAGAGGAGAGGGAGCTAAAGAAGTTGAATTGTCCCAGCAAACAAACGTATTTGCAAAAGGCCGCCCCTCGGAAAAAGGTGTCTACGGCAAACGCGGTTAGAAAATAGCCCGTAATAATCCAGGCGGTCAACCACGGGCTGGCCCATAAATCGTACAGTTCAAAAAGAAAAAAGTAAATAACCAGCAAAGCCGCAACCAGCCATTTACTGCGTAAAACATGTGGTACACTCCTCTGAAGCCCTAAAACCTGGCCCAACCGCCGCCCCATCTCTCTGGGGAGCATAAACGGGCAAGCCATGCAAAACAAATTGCCCACAAGCAGCAGAGCCAAAACCACAAACCCTCTATAGTGAATCCAGGTTACTACGGTTGCCAGATTTTTGGGAGCTTGTGGCGGGCCAATTAGGCCGTCGAAAATAATGAAGCCGGTAATTATCAGCAAAACGGCTTGCATAGCGCGGCGAGAATACCGCCAGCGCAAAAATGTGCCAATAATGGGCCAGGTTAGTATATCTTTGGCGTTGAAAGGAGCGCGGTCAAACTGATTTATTTTGACGACAGATTGTGACATCATGTTTATCCTTGTCAACAGCCCGGATTTGTTAGTTGCCAGATTATAACACGAAGAAATAGTGGCGGCAAAGCTTAAAAAAACAGAAAAACGTTATGCTTTATTTTCTTTTGACAGACGGTTGGCTTGTAGCTATAATGCCAAAGGTTAATCTATAGGGGGCGCATTATTTGCACCCAAATATCAACTTTTTTGCAGAAAAGCGGCTTGTAGTATAGAATAACAAAACGTGCGTCAAACCTTCCACTCTCATCAACAAGATCAATTGCAAACACCCTCACGAGTAATTTATAGGTTGACCAAAGATCTGCAATT
>JAJRVO010000536.1 GCA_024277275.1 Chloroflexota bacterium | reverse complement strand
TTATCCGCGATATCACCAGGCGCAAGCGGGAGCAGGCAGCCCTAACTCGCCATGCTCAAGAGATGGCTACGTTGTACGAGACCTCATTAGAGATCAATGTTCAGCCGGATACCGACGCACTGCTCCAGATAATTGTCCGGCTGGCCACTGAATTATTGGGATTACACAGGGGAGGCATATTTCTTTTAACGCCCGATAAAAAAAAGATAAAACAGGTTTTTGGCTTTAATCAGCCCGACCGCTATCCAGATACCACGCTTGGTATGGGAGAAGGGCTTGTGGGCCGCGTTGTCCAAACGGGCAAGCCGCTGATGGTCCCTAACTACCGCCGCTGGGAAGGGCGAATAGACGCTTTTACTGAATTTATTGGCCGGGCGCTGGCGACGCCGCTTAAGCGAGGAAAAGAGACCGACGGCGTGCTTTTGGTCTTTGATGATAAAGAGACGGGGGTGTTTGACCAGAGCGAGGTTCGGTTACTAAGCCTGTTTGCAACCCAGGCAGCCACCGCCATTGAAAACGCCAGCTTGTACCAGCAAGCCCGGCAAGAAATTGTTGACCGCAAACGGGCGGAGGCAATATTGGCTCAACATGCCACCCAGTTAGCTCTTATTAGCGATATTGGGACGCAGATTGCGGCCGAGTTGGACCTGGGCGGGCTGCTTAACCGGGCTGCTTACCTGGTGCAAGCCTCGTTTGATTATCATCATGTGGCCCTGTTTTTGGTTGAAGACGAGGCGCTCAAGTTAAAGGCTGTGGCCGGTTCATACAAGTCGCACTTCTCCCCAGGCCATACCCAGCGGTTAAGCGAAGGCATTAACGGCTGGGTGGCTACTCATGGTGAAAAAGTGGTGGCTAACAATGTTACCACCGAACCCCGTTACACCTCGCTACTTGCCAAAAACTCACTTACGCAGGCTGAAATCTGTTTGCCAATTAAGGCGGCGGGTCAAACTTTGGGTGTTTTAGATATTCAAAGCCCGCGCCTGAATACCTTTAGTGAATATGACATTGTTGCTATGGAGACTCTGGTCGACCAGATTGCCGCAGCCATTGAGAATGCCCGCTTACATGAACAGGTGCGGCGCTACGCCATAGAACAAGAGCAGCGCGTGGCCGAACGTACCACCGAACTGATTCAAACAAACGCCCAGTTGCAACAGGAAATTGCCGAGCGTAAGCAAGCGGAGGCGGCCCTGCGGGCTAGTGAAGAGCGCTATATGCTGGCCGTGCGTGGGGCCAACGATGGCTTATGGGACTGGGACCTGCAAACCGACCAAATCTATTTTTCTCCCCGCTGGAAAGCAATGCTTGGCTCCACGGAAAACGAAATTGGCAGCAGCCCCAACGAATGGTTTAACCGGGTCCACCCCGAGGATATTAATGGAGTTAAAGCGGCAATTACCGACCATTTGGAAGGGCGTTTATCCCACTTTGAATACGAATACCGGATATTGCGCCAAGATGGAACCCTCCGCTGGATGCTAAACCGGGGGCTGGCCGTTAGAGACGCCGCCGGACAAGCCTACCGCATAGCCGGGTCTCAGACCGATATTACCGAGCGTAAGGAAGCCGAAGAGAAATTGCAGCACGCCGCCTGGCACGATGCGTTAACCGGCTTGCCAAACCGTGTCTTTTTTATGGACAGGGTTAAGGCTTCAATTGAACGGGCAAAAGAACGCAAGGGCTATTCGTTTGCCGTGCTGTTTCTTGATCTTGACCGCTTCAAGATTATCAACGATAGCCTGGGGCATTTAATTGGGGATCAACTGCTGATAGCTGTTGGATACAGGCTAATTATGTGTATTCGCTCGTCGGATGCTATTGCTCGTCTGGGCGGAGACGAGTTTGCCATCTTGCTTGACAACCTCAACGGTAACAACGAAATAGCAACCATTGCCAACCGCATTCAAGCAGATTTGTCGCTTCCTTTTGACCTGGACGGGCAGATGGTATTTACAACCGTAAGCATTGGCGTTGCCAACAGTGAAGCAGGTTATGACCGGCCAGAAGATTGCTTGCGCGACGCCGACACAGCTATGTACAGAGCCAAAAAACAAGGCCGGGCGCGATACGAAGTGTTTAGCAAAGATATGCACACTGATGTCCTATCGCTTTTACAGTTAGAGGCCGATTTACGACAGGCCCTTGAGCGCCAAGAATTTAAGATTCACTACCAGCCCATTGTGTCGCTGGCAAGCGGCCGGCTTGGCGGGGCCGAGGCGCTTTTACGCTGGCAGCACGCCCAATATGGCCTCCTTGAACCGGCAGAATTTCTGCCGCTGGCCGAAGAAACCGGCCTGATTGTACCCATTGGCGAATGGGTTCTGCGCCAGGTATGCGCTCAGATCAAGGCTTGGCAAGCAGCCGGCCATTCGTTGCTATCGGTGGCCGTTAATCTCTCGGCCCGCCAGTTTCAGCACCAAAATCTACCGGAGCTAATTAAAGCTGTTTTGGAAGAAACGGGCCTGACTCCCCAGGCGCTTGTTTTGGAAATTACTGAAAGCGTTGCCACAAAAAGCGTGGCCTCCAGCCTGGCAACCTTACAAGCATTAAGCGCTATGGGGATAAAAATCTCAATCGACGATTTTGGCATTGGTTCGGCCCTGGATTGCTTAAAATGCTTTCCGCTCGATAACTTAAAAATCGATCAATCTTTTGTTAAAGACATCATCAACGACACGGATAATGCGGCTATTACCGGCGCAATCATTGCTTTGGCCCACACCCTTAATTTAACCGTAATTGCCGAAGGGGTGGAGACAAAAGAGCAACTGGCCTTCTTACAATCGCATCAATGCGACCAGATACATGGCTACTTGTTTAGTCACCCTATACCGGCTGCGGAATTTTCTAAACTACTGCAAGAAAGATGGCAGCTACCAATAGCCAACGGCCCAAAATTAACCGGGAATGGTTCAACATAGATTCGAGGGATAGTCAATCTGTCAAAACTTACCTGACAATGTACTATTGGCGTACAAAAACGGAGTTACTGATGAAAAATAAACCTATTGAGGAGACCCTAACCGAGAGCATAGCGCAGATAGAACAGGCCAAGCAAGAGTGGGAGGCCACGGTCGATTCGCTATCGCAACTTGTTTGCCTGCTTGACAAGCAAGGGCGTATCCTGCGGGCCAACCGGACGGTAGAGCGTTGGAATCTTGGGCGGGTAATTGAGGTTAAGGGACAGAACATACATGAGCTTTTTCATCCTGGTTGCTCTAACCCGGCTTGTTACCTGGACCGCTTTTGGTCCCAAACGTGGCCGGAGCTTTTGCAGGGCCGGCCTGCTGAACATAAAGCCAGGGACGACGTTTTACAACGGTACCTTCATTTTCAAGTTCAACCCATTTCGGTTAAAACAAGCCGGCTGGATAAGGCAATAGCCAGTTTTGCTGTGGTTGTTGTCCAGGATATCAGCGCGCAAAAACAAGCAGAAGCCGCCTTGCAAAAGGCCCATACCCAGTTGGAACACCGCGTTGAGGAACGAACGGCTGAACTTTTAGAAGCCAATGCCGCCCTAAAACAAGAAATTGCCGACCGCATACAGGCGGAGGGAACATTGGCCCATCGCGCTGCCCAGCTAACCCTTATCAACAATATTGGAGGACAGGTTGCGGCTATACTGGATTTGGAGAAGGTCTTGAACCAGGCTGTTCACCTGGTGCAGAAATTGTTTAATTATCATCACGTGGCCTTGTTTCTCATTGAAGATGAGGTACTCAAGTTAAAGGCGGTGGCCGGTTCATACAACCCGTACTTCCCGCCAGGCCATACGCAGCGGTTAAGCGAGGGTATTAATGGTTGGGTGGCCGGCCACGGCAAAAAAATGCTCGCCAACAACGTGGCCGCCGAACCGCGC
>JAJRVO010000041.1 GCA_024277275.1 Chloroflexota bacterium | reverse complement strand
GGTTGACCCGACCGCCTGATTTTAGGTTTTAGGTTTTGGATTTTGGATTGCGTTTCTGAAATCTAAAATCGGAAATCCAAAATCCAAAATCGAGTAAGGAGAATATAGGATGCCATTAGATTATACACCTCAAGATAATGTTCCATTGCCCCCAAAGGATGCAAAGGTTCACACCACGGCTTGCGACTACTGTATTGTGGGCTGTGGCTACAAGGTTTACACCTGGCCCGTGGGCACAGAGGGCGGCCCCAAGCCGGATGATAATGCGCTGGACGCCGAATTCCCCGGAAACACCCTTGGCCCCTGGATTAGCCCCAACCAGCACAGCATTGCCAAAGTTCACGGCGAGGACAGTCATGTGGTCGTCTTGCCCGATTTCAAAACGCAGGTAGTCAACCGGCAGGGCAATCACTCCATTCGAGGCGGCACCCTGGCCTTAAAATGCTACAACCCCAATACACCCACCAGAGACCGCCTGCTCTACCCCCAAATTCGCATCAACGGCGAACTGACCCGCGTGGATTGGGATACGGCTCTGGAGGTAATGGCCGAGGTCAGCAAACACGTGCTGGCTAACTACGGCGAATCTGCCTGGGCCATGAAAACCTACTCCTACGAATTCTTTGAAAACACTTTTGCCATCACCAAACTGGCCTTTGGAGCCATCAAAACCCCGGCCTTTTCCCAGCACGACAAACCGGCTATGGGCGCCGACACCGCCGGCCTGGACGACAGCGGCCTGATTAACTTCAACGCCAGCTACGACGACTGGCAAGAAGCCGGCGTGATCTTTATCTCCGGCACCGACCCCTTTGAAACCAAAACCATTATCTTTACCGAATACATGATGAAAGGCCCCAAACTCATCATTGCCGTGCCGCGTCGCTCGGCGGGGGTGGCCTATGCCGAGGCCAACGGCGGGCTGTTTTTGCAAGTCAAGCCCGGCAGCGACACCCTGCTCCACCTGGCAATTAGCCGCATCATCCTGGAAAACGGCTGGGAAGACCAAGAGTTTATCGACAAGTGGCTGGCCTCCAAGTGGGAAATTGGAGCCGGAATGGGTCGAGGCACGCGCAATACTCCCTGGCAATGGCGCACCACCTGGGGCCAATTTGGAACCGATTTTGAGGGCTACAAAGCGTGGCTCTTAAATTACGAGTGGGCCGAACTCTCTAAAGCCGGCGAAATTACCGGCGTTCCCGAAGAAAAAATAAGACAGGCTGCCGAGATGATTACCGGCGCGGGCTGCGAGCGTCCCAAAGCCAGCTTTGGCCTGGAAAAAGGCAACTACTGGAGCAACAACTATCTCAACACCGCCAGCTTTACCGCGATGGGCCTGCTTTGCGGCGCGGGTAATCGGCCCGGTCAGCGCATTGCCCGGCTGGGCGGCCACCAGCGCGGCTGGATGAAAGCCGCCGGTTATCCTCGCGGCGACTCGCCCGAAAAACTGCCCGGTCGCCGCAAAATAGAAATCGACCTGGACCGTTGGGTGGAGGCCGGAAACGCGCGCTTTGCCTGGGTCATCGGCACCACCTGGACCGCGGCTATGGCCGCCAGCCAGGAATTGGCCCAACGCTTCCGGGATATGACCGTTGACAATCCCCACCAAATCACCAGTGAAAACAAACAGGACATTATTGACGCCCTCATCCAGCGGGTCGATAGCGGGGGTATGGTCGTGGTCGACTCCGATATCTACCCGGTTGAACCTATGGGCACAGAATTTGCCGACATCGTTTTGCCCGCCGCCGCCTGGGGCGAGCACGATGCCGCCCGCTGCAACGGCGAACGTCGCCTGCGCCTCTACAGCAAATTTTACGACGCCCCCGGCGAGGCCAAACCCGACTGGTGGGCTATCAGTCGCTTTGCTCAAAAAATGGGCTTTGAGGGCTTCGAGTGGAAAACCGATAACGACGTGTTTGAAGAAGCGGCTCGTTTTAGCCGGGGCGGCCTGCTGGACTACAACGCCCTGGTTTGGAAAGCCAGAAAAGACGGCCTCAAGGGACACGAAGCCCTTCGCGCTCTGGGGACTACCGGCATTCAATGCCCCATCCGCGTTGAAAACGGCGAACTGGTCGGCGCCAAACGCATTCACGACTCCACGCTGACCCTTGGCCCACCGGAAGGCCCAGCCATTCACAGCAAATGGTTAACCCACTTTAGAAGCCACAGCGGCAAGGCCCTCTTCATTAAAACACCGTGGGAGCTTTTTAGCGACTTTTACGAGCGAATCACGCCCAACCAGTCCAAAGGCGAATTCTGGATTACCAACGGGCGCATCAACGAAATCTGGCAATCCGGCTTTGATGACGCCCGCAAACCATATGTAGAAAATCGCTGGCCCGACACCTTTGCCGAAATCAACCCCGACGACGCCAAAAAGCTGGGCATTGAAAGCGGCGATGAAATCCGCATGTGGAGCGACGACGTTCTCATCCAGACCAAAGGTTTCACCCGAGTCAAAGGCGAGGAAATCAGCTTTACCTGGTTGATGGAAAACGGCCATATTCGGGTTGGCAAAGGAGAGGCGTTTGCCATCGCCATTGTCACCGAGGCGGTGCCGCCGGGCCTCATCTTTACCAACTTCCTGCACCCCGGCAGCCCGGCCAACAGCCTGGTTCATCGCGTGCCGGACCCCATTACCAATCGTTACCGCTTTAAGCTGAGCAAGGGGCAAATTGAGAAGATTGGCGAGTCGCCCTATAAAGATAGTTTTACCCTGATGAGCTTTAAGCCCAGAGATGTGGTGTAGACCAGTAAACTGTGACCAATAATCGGCGACCAGGGACGACCGATTACCGATTGCTGATCACTGATTACCGAATACTGTTCAATAAACAACTGATTTCAGGCCGGGAGCGAGAGATTAAATGAGAATCTCTCTGCCCCAGCCTGATTTTTTTAGTTCCAAAGAAAGATGTCATCTGTCACACTTAAGAAATGACATTTGCTATTGTCACAACTTAGGTAAAAGGGTTAAAATAAAACAGGCGTTTAGATTTTTTGCAGGATTTACAAGGGAACTGTAAAAAGCAGTCATAATGGGGAGAACACGGCGGTGAAATGAAAGCAAGACTAATTGGTTTCCTCTTGGTAATTGCAGGTTTAATTCTGTTAACCATTATCATTAATCCCAAACCAAACCAAACTGAACGCACACTTACTTTAACAACGCCGGACCTGTCAAACCACCCTATCTATAGCAAATATGATTTTAGCAGAGAAAACAATATCATCAATGTTGGTATACAACCGCTATGGCTCCCGACCGGGGCTATTGCCGAGGCTATGGAACGCGATGCCGTACTGAAGAAAGCCTTGTCAGAACAGGGTATGGAGATTCGGTTTCACCCTTTCTTAAAGGGCGCCGACGTAAATTTCTATCTCCGGCGCGGCGACCTGGATGTAGCCATTGGCGGCGACATGCCGGCTCTCACTGCCGCAGCCGATTCCAAGGTTGTGGTTGCGGCCCTTATCCAGCAAGGTTTCTCTGCCACTGTGGCTAACAAGCATATGCCAATGAGCGAATTGCGAGGAAAACGAATTGGGTATGCTTTTGGGTCCAATGCCCACTATGCCCTCTTGCAAGCCCTCTTGGCTGTTGACCTTCAGGAAACAGATGTCCGACTGATTCCCCTTGACGTCAATGAGATGCCGGATGCGCTGAACAAGGGCGAGATCGACGCCTTTTCAGCCTGGGAACCAACTCCAACCATCGCTGTAACCCAATTTGAGGACCAAGTGGTTATTCACAGAAGTCTAACTTCCGGCTACCTGTATTTCTCAAGTTCATTCGCAGACGGAAATCCGGAAGCGGTCCGTCAGATTGTAGCCTCAGAGTTACGGACGCTTAAGTGGATGAGGAGTCAAGACCAAAACCTTCTCGACGCCAGTCATTGGGCTTTGCTGGCCGGACAGGAGTTGTCCGGTCAAAAGATTGTACTCTCTGCCGAACAATATGCCGCATTGACCAAAAACGATCTGTTGGGAACCTCTCCAATTGCAAACATACCGGAAAGAAACCTTGCGCCAGGGGGGTCGCTATTCCAAGAATTCCAATTTCTCAAAAGGCTGGGGAAGATTCCAAACACAGTTAAATGGGAAGCAGTTAAGGCAAGTTTTGATCTAACAATTATTGACCACGTACTCTCAGGGACGCGGAAATATCAGCTTGAAACTTTTGAATACAATTAATTATACCCGATGAGTACATATCGATGAAAGAAGCAAGCCCATGACGCTAAAGAGAAAAGAGCCTCAAAGAGGACAATTTTGGAGCATCAGAACAAAACTAATTATCTCCTTTAGCCTTTTGTTTATGCTGGTTCTGCTTGTTATTGAGTTGGTAGATATTAATGGGATACCTTTTATAGAGTATACCGGGAGACGGGGGCAGCAAAGAGAAGAAGCCTTCAGAAGCCTCAACCTGGTTGCAGACTTAAAGAAAGATCGGTTGTTGCGTTGGATAGAGGAACGACGATATGATATCTATGTATTTGCGGACAATGACTTGGTAGAGACCAATGTAGCCCGTCTTCATGCCGCAATACATGAATTAGTAGCGGCAAGTAAAAAAGACCGGTTATGGCCTCTAGTACAGCAAGAACAAGATTCCAAATCTCTAACTGAATATCTGGACAACATCAGAACCACATATAGAACATACAACAAAATTATGATTGCCGATGTAGAAACCGGAACGGTCTTTGTCTCGACAGATGAAACAACATTGGGGGATAACGTTTCCCAAGAATCTTTTTTCACCGAGGCCTTGAAGACCGGTAATGATTATGTAAGCGATATTGAACTTGAGCCACACAGCCGGCAACCCAGACTCCATATCGCCCACGTTATTAAAAATGAAACGGGTGAGATAATTGCCATATTGATCATGGAGGTCAACGCCGATAAGATCATCAAGCCTATCCTCCACACCGGCGAGGGCTTGGGAGAGCAAGGAGAAGCGTTGCTGATTAACCAGGAGGTCAAAATTTTGACCTCGCTCAAGCATCCACTGGCAGATGGCAATATTGCCACCCCTTTAGAATACCAAATTACAGCCAAACCGGCCGTATTCGCCGCCAGGGGAGAAGAAGGGATTATAGAAACCGAAGATTATCGTGGCGAACAGGTGTTGGCCGCCTACCGGCACATCCGCGTCTCTTCTGATTGGGGTTGGGGACTGGTAGTCAAACGTGATCAGGAAGAACTCTTTGCCCCTTTGCAACAAAGCGTGGCTTACACCGTTTTGATTGGCGCGATTGGCACGCTGGTTCTAATTAGCCTTACCTTTATTTTAGCCGATAATCTCACCCGCCCTATCTTATCGCTTAGCGAAACAGCCAACAAAGTAGCCGCAGGCAATCTTGAGATACGAGCGCCGGTAACAACTTCTGACGAGGTGGGTTCCCTGGCGACAACGTTCAACGCAATGGTTCAGCGCATTCAGCATTGGCATGAGGAACTGGAAGAACAAGTCAAGTCTCGCACTGTGGAACTGAATGAAACAAACAAGGCATTGAAGGTGGAGATTGCAGAACGCGCGCGGGCCGAGGAAACGTTGCAAGAATCGGAACACTTTAACAGAACCATTGTTTCAAGCGTTGGCGAGGGAATTGTGGTATATGACCGCGAACTGCGCTACCAGGTATGGAATAAGTTTATGGAGAACTTAACCGGATTACCTGCGGAAAAAGTTCTGGGCAAAAATGCGCTGGATATTTTCCCCCACCTGCGTGAACAAGGGGTTGACCGCCTGCTAAATCAGGCTATGTCGGGAGAAGTTATAACTTCTCCCGACACACCTTATCAAATTCCCCAAACAGAGATGCAAGGGTGGGTAAGGGGCGTATACAGCCCGCATATTACGGCCGGCGGTGAAACCATTGGAGTGGTGGCTACCATCCGCGACATCACCAAGCGCAAGCACGCAGAAGAAGCGCTAGAGCAACGCGCCGCCCAGTTAGCCCTTCTCAATGATATTGGCGGGCAGATCACAACCGTGCTGGGATTAGACAGCGTGCTGGAAAGAGCCGCCCAACTGGTGCATGAAAACTTTGGCTACCACTATGTGGCCCTGTTTATCCTGGACCGTAAGCAAAATGAACTGGTGATGAAGGCCAGAGCCGGCGATTTTGCCGACCTCTTCCCCCTTGACCACCGGATAAGGCTGGATAAAGGCGTAAATGGTTGGGTAGCCCGGCACGGCGAAAAGTTATTAGCCAACAATGTAAACATTGAGCCGCATTACGTCAACTTCTTTCCCGATATCATACCGACCCAATCTGAACTAAGCGTACCCATCCGGGTAGGCAAAGAGATTGTGGGGGTAATTGATATTCAGAGTTCACAGCTCAACGCCTTTGAGGAAAACGACGTTATGGTAATAGAAACCCTGGCCAACCAGGTTGCCGTGGCCGCTGAAAACGCCCGGTTGTACGAGGCCGTTCAACAAGAACTGGCCGAACGGGTATGGGCAGAGGAATCGCTGCGGCAAGAGAGGGACAGGGTACAAATGTACCTTGACATTGTGGGAGTTATTATTATAGCTATTGATGCTAACCAACAAATCAGCCTTATAAACAAAAAAGGCTGTGAGATTTTAGGGTACACCGAAGAGGAAATTATTGGCAAGAATTGGTTTGACCATTTTTTGCCAAAAAAAATAAAAGAAGAGGTAAAAGCCGTTTTTGCCAAATTGATAGCCGGAGAAATTGAGTCGGATGAATACTTTGAGAACCCCGTTTTAACCAAGACCGGTCAGGAAAGAATGATAGCATGGCACAATGCTATAATAAAAGACAAAACAGGCAAGATCATCGGCGCCCTGAGTTCTGGCGAAGACATCACCAAGCGCAAACAGGCAGAGGAAGAACGCGAACGCCTAAACCGCGAACTGATGGAGAAAAACAAAGAACTGGAACAGGTTGTTTACGTTACCTCTCACGACCTGCGCTCGCCGCTGGTCAATATTCAGGGTTTTAGCAAAGAACTGGAACAGGCATTTAAATATGTGCATTCAGTCTTACATAGCGAGAATATTCCTGCGGTAACAAAAGACAAACTGGCTTTTACAATAGAAGAAGATGTGCCCGAAGCGCTTCAGTTTATCTTTGCCGGCACAGCCAAGATGGATTCTTTACTCTCCGGGCTGCTGCGACTCTCGCGCCTGGGCCGGGCTGCGTTAATCGCTCAACAACTGGATATGAACAACATGATAGCCGATGTTGTTAGAGCCTTTGAATTCCAGATCAAAGAAACGGGAGCGACCTTAGAAGTTGATAATTTGCCTCCCTGTTTTGGCGACAAGACACAAATTAATCAGGTTTTTTCAAACCTGGTAGATAATGCGCTAAAATATCTTGACCCTAACCGGCCGGGTATTATCAGGATTTCAGGGCGTAAAGAAGAAGAAAACGTAGTATACTGTGTCGAGGATAATGGAATAGGCATTGCCGCCAAACATCAGGGTAAAATCTACCAAATATTTCACCGTTTAGACCCGGTCGCAAGTTCCGGGGAAGGTTTAGGTTTAACCATTATTCAAAGAATTCTCGTCCGTCATAACGGAAAGATATGGGTCGAATCGGAACCGGATAAAGGAAGTAAATTTTTTATAACCCTGGCGAATAACCAATGAAACAAGAAGTAAAGCGTAGGGAGCAAACAGTATCCCCCTACTCCCCGCTTTTTATTTCCCAATTAAGTAAAAACATTATAGTATTACCCCACAAGATTTGCGCTGTCCGCGAGAATCTTTGTTCATTGCTCATTGTTCATTGTTCATTTGCGGCTTGCCGCGCTATGCAATAAGGAAAACCCTAAATGATGAAGAAAGATATTGTTATCCTCCTTGCCGAGGACGATGCCGGTCATACAGCTTTAATTAAGAGAAACCTGAAGCGGGCCGGCCTGGCTAATCAAATGCTACACTTTGAAGACGGGCAGGAAATTTTGAACTTCCTGTTCAAAACGGACGGAGGCCCTCAACGCGAGTCAGGGACTGGCTATTTATTGCTGCTGGATATCCGTATGCCCAAAGTTGACGGCGTAGAAGTTCTCCGGCAGATTAAACAAGACCCGGAATTACGTAAACTGCCGGTAATTATGCTAACCACTACCGACGACCCACGAGAAATTGAACGTTGCCACCACCTGGGATGCAGCAATTATATTGCCAAGCCAATTGATTACGACAAGTTTGTTGAGGCAATCAAGCAATTAGGGCTTTTTCTTATGGTAGTAGAAGTGCCGGCAATTAATGGATATGTTGACTTTGTGAAATAAGGAATTAAAGAATTTTCATCTTGCCTCTTGAAATGGTATAATTCAGCCTTGTTTACACCTCTGTGCCTCATTCCCAAACTGGAGTTGGGGAACTAAAAACTTTGACAAATTATATTCCGCACTTATAATGAGCATCGCATACAGAACATCGTTCTGTATAGAGTACGACGATGTTCATCTGAAAGATTATACTTATAAACCACCAAAGAGAGGATAGTTATGAATTTTGAACTCAACGAAGAGCATAAAATGATCCAAAAGATGGTGTATGATTTTGCACGTAAAGAAATTATGCCCATCATAAAAGAACATGACCGTAACCATACGTTTCCGCACAAACTGCTGCCAAAAATGGCCGAGCAAGGCTTTTTGGGCGTTTGTTTGCCGGTGCGTTACGGCGGAGCCGGTATGGATTACATCTCTCTGGGCATTGTGTCCGAGGGGCTGGAATGGGCCGACTCTTCGACCAGAGAAACCATCGCCGTTCATTTAGGGCTGCACGCCCTACCCGTTTTTCAATGGGGTACAGAAGAACAAAAAGAGCGATTTTTACCGCCGCTGGCTACCGGTAAAAACATTGCTTGCTTTGGTCTAACCGAACCCGGCGCCGGCTCTGATGTGGCCGGGATTGCCAGTCGCGCCCGCAAAGAAGGCGATCACTACATTTTGAACGGTGAAAAGATGTGGATCACCCTGGCCGACGTGGCCGACCGTTTTCTGGTTTTTGCCAAAACCGACCCCGAAAAAGGAGCGCGCGGCATTACGGCTTTTATTTTAGAGCGAGGTTGGTCGGGATTAACTACCGGCTCCATTGAAGGCAAAATGGGGGTTCATGCCAGCAACACCGGCTGGATTAATATGGACGAGGTTCCCGTGCCGGAAAGTCACCGCCTGGGAGAAGAGGGCGAAGGCTTTAAAATTGCTATGACCGCCCTGGATAACGCCCGGTATGGCGTTGCCGCCGGGTCAGTTGGGATAATGAAATGCTGTCTTGAAGAGTCGGTTAAATACGCCCACGATCGCAAAACCTTTGGCAAACCCATTGCCGAGTACCAACTGGTACAGCAGATGATTGCTATGATGCAGCAACGCATTGATATTGGCGAGTTGCTGGTCCGCAAGGCCGGCTGGCTCAAAAACCAGGGAATTCGCAACACCCGTGAAACCAGCGCTGCCAAATGGTACTGCACCGAAGCGGCCTTTGATTGCGCCAGCGACGCCATCCAGGTTCACGGCGCGTATGGCTACTCCGATGAGTACAACGTAGAACGTCACCTCCGCAACAGCAAAAGCGCCGTTATTTACGAAGGAACCAGCCAAATACACCAACTGATGCAAGCTGCCTATGCCCTGGGTATGCGTCAAGACAAACCCTTGCGCTGCGAATTACCGGCCTACGATCCGGAAATTTGGCAAGCCGAGGCATAAGCCGGCAGTCAGTAGCCGGTAATCAGTAATTAGTAATTGGTAATCAGTAATTAGTAATTAGTAATTGGTAATCAGTAATTGCTAATTGCTAATTGCTAATTGCTAATTG
>JAJRVO010000535.1 GCA_024277275.1 Chloroflexota bacterium | reverse complement strand
ACCACCGTTAGCAAGCAGGGCAAGGCACATTTGACTAACTCTGTACCCAGGTCAAAGGCTCGCAGCGCCACAATCTCGTCCCCTTCAAGCGTTACAACCGATTCGGCATAGGTAATTTGAGGGATACCCAGTTTCTCGGCTGTTTGCGGGCCAACCTGGGCGGTGTCGCCGTCGATGGCTTGCCGGCCGCAAAAGATGAGGTCGTAGTCGCCTATTTTCTCAATGGCGCATTTAAGCGTGTACGAGGTCGCCAATGTATCCGCTCCGGCAAATTTTCTATCGGTGAGCAGAATCACCCGGTCGGCCCCGCGATAGAGCGAGTCTCGCAGCACCTCGGCTGCTTTGGGCGGTCCCATTGTTAGCACGGTAACCTGGCCGCCGTATCGGTCCTTAACCTCTAGCGCCATTTCCAGCGCGTTTAAATCTTCCGGGTTAAAGATGGCCGGCAGCGCGCCGCGGTTCATCGTGCCGTCTTTTTTCATCACCTCGCCGGTAATGTTGTGGGTGTCTGGCACCTGCTTAACCAACACCACCGAATTATATTCTCTACCAGATGGCATTTTTACCTCCTGCTGATAAACAAGGCAGGAGTATACCATCTCTTTAGCCTGTCGGCAAAAGAAAACACGTAACCTCTTTAGGAATCGGGATTAAATAACTGTCTCATTTCAGAGCGCAGTAAATGGTAATTAGTAATTAGGGATTGGCTTAATAACCAATTACCATTTACCAATTACAACGTTGAGGGACAGTTATTTAATTCTCATTACTTAATTTATTATGGGGGGTAAGGTAAGCGGAGATTGGAAAATTGTTAGCCTATGATCCTGTTACGGGTTATTTATCATTACGATAAAACACAAAAACGCAAAGGATTTTTCTTACTGCTCATCGCCCAATTCCAATAGCCTCACGTCTTCCAAGTCAACTTCTCGCCCGGCTGCCAGTTTTGAGGCAATCAGGTCTACCCGTGAAACCACGTAAAAGGATCGATTCTGGTACGACATCGTCTCTCGACGTTGCCAGGCGGTTTCAAATTCTATGCCTGGCGTTCTTGTCTGCACGTCGATTCGAACCCGGTCTTGGAAGATCGTGATTTCGTTGTCCAGTAGCTCCGTGGTCGAAATTAAAGCTGCCGTTCCTAGCCTGGCCTCGATCATTGCCTCAAGCAATCGCTTTGCATTATCTTCAGTGGCCTCAATCAGGATGTCAAGATCAAAGGTGGCACGCGGGACGCCATGCAATACGGCAGCAATGCCGCCAATGACCAGATATTTAACCCGGCGCTTTTGAAACGACCCGAAAACTTCCCCAAGTTGGTTCAGCATTTTTATTTTCCAAAATAGTTTGGTTATTACTCAGAATCAAATCGGTGAAAAAACAGAGCAAATCCATTCGTTCTGCCAGCGATAGAGATTGAAACCAACGCGCTTTGGCTTCAGGACTCTCGTCGTTTCGGTTATGTGAAACAACTTTATTCATTATTATCATTTTCTCCAAATGCTTCCCTGATACCACATTATACCACACTTTGGCTAGATGAAACTACGCCAAAAAACACGGTCAGGGCACAATAAACTCCCCGCCATCCACACGGATGACGTTGCCGGTCATCCAGAAGAGACCGGGGCGGGAAAAGTTGGCGATAGCGCGGGCCACGTCTTCGGGGCAGGTCAGGCGGTTGTAAGGGTTGCGGCGGCGGGCCAGGTCAATCATTTCGGCGTGGCCGGGGATAACACGCAGGGCCGGGGTATCGGTGATGCCGGCCTGGATGGCGTTGGCCTTGATGTTGCGCGGGGCCAATTCTATCGACAACTGGCGAATGTAACTCTCCAGAGCCACTTTGGCCGCGCTGACCGCGCCGTATTGGGGCAGGATTCGCTCGTTGCCTTCGCTGGTCATGGCAAAGATGCGGGCGTCGTCGGCAAAAAGATTGGCCCAGACCAAATCTTGCGTCCAGTAGACCAGGCTGTTAGCCATCACGTCCAGGGTCATCTCCATTTGCTTTTGGTCCAGGCTCTCTTCTCGCGTCTGGCCCACCATCGGCTTAAGCGAGCCAAAGGCCAGCGAGTGGAGCAAGACCTTGACCTTGACCCCGGCCTCAACCATTTTCTCGATGGCGTTGGCCCGTTTGTCGGCGCTGGCGGCGTTCATGTTGATAAACATCGTCTGTCGCCCGGCGGCCTCTATATCAGCTTGCACGGCCTTGGCGTTGGGCAGCGTGGCCTTGGCATCCAGATGAATGCCCACAATATTCATCCCCCTGTGGGCCAACACCCTGGCGGTGGCTGCGCCAAATCCGCTCGACGCCCCCAGAATTAAAGCCCAGTTTGAATAAGTAACGTTGCTAATTGCCAAAATACACCTCCTCTTGGCGTAATGTGAGAGGATTCGGTAATTCAACGTGGCCGTCGAATGACGAACGACGGTGGACGAATGAAACGATAGCACAGGGTTTTTGTCGTTCGTCCATCGTCGTTCGTCCGGTTGACTAAAACGCTCCAAACAATTACCGGATCATCTCTGTGTATTATATATAGATTCAAGACAGGGATTGTAGCAAAACAGAATTCAATTGTCCATCAGGCTAAACCTTTTTTACGTAGCTATTAAACCCCAAAGGCGAGAGAAAGTTGCAGTAATCGCTGTTCACTCGTCACCACTTGTGAAGAAAACACTTTGCCTGTAAAATCCAGCAACTTTTTACGATAGAAGGGGGAACTTTTGACTAAAGCAATATGTTACATCAACGGCAACTTTGTGCCGATTGATGAAGCCTCTCTGCCGGTGCAGGACCTGGCAATTCTAAGAGGATACGGCGTTTTTGATTTCTTACGGACCTACAACGGCAAACCGTTCAAACTGCGCGAACATTTGCGCCGCTTGGAGCAGTCGGCCAGGTCAATCTGGCTCGACCTGCCAGGTACGCTTGAAGAGATAGAAGCCATTATTTGCGACACCCTAAAACGTAACAATTTTCCAGAGGCCAATGTTCGCATTGTGGTCACGGGCGGGGTGTCGGAAGATGGAATTTTACCCCCGGAAAAATCGGGGCTGATTGTTTTGGTGACTCCGGCTCGGCAATATCCGGCTGAGTACTATCGGCAAGGGGTCAAAGCAATTACAGTTGACGTAGAGCGATATATCCCCATCGCTAAAACCATCAACTACATCCCGGCCATTGTTGCCCTTAAAAAAGCCAGGGCCGCCGAAGCAATTGAAGCCCTGTACGTTGACCGGCAAAATTATATTCTGGAAGGAACCACCACCAATTTTTTTGTTTTTCAGAACAATCAACTGATTACGCCCATAGACAACATCTTGCCCGGCGTAACCCGCAATGTTGTGCTTGAGTTGGCTCAAGATAAATTTAAAATCATTGAACGCCCCCTAACCTTTGACGACCTCACCCACGCCGACGAATCTTTCATCACCGCCAGCAACAAAGAGATTATGCCCATCCGCCATGTAAATGAGCTAAAGATAGGTAATGGCGCCCCCGGCCCGCACACCAGACAATTGATGGATTGCTTTTACAAGCTTACCCGGAGGGGCAATTTGACACATCCAAACGTTTAGAACTATAATGGTTTCGGCTACAGAAACCCATTTTCTTTCAATGAAATTGATAACTGCTGCCTCCTCGTTTCCAAACTGGAGTTTGGGAACGAGGAGGCAGCAGTTACTGAAATTGTAACAAAGGCGTTATGGTTGTTATGCCAGCTTCCTCTTTAACCTCAACCTATTATGTGGAGAGTTTGGCCCGTGGTCTTTCCGTTTTATCAAGCTTTTCCGAAGAAAGACCGACGCTCAGCCTGACCGATATATCCCGACGCCTTCAATTAAATAAAACCACTACCTTTCGGTTGTTGACCACTCTGGAAACTCTGGGTTATCTTCAACGCGACCGGCAGACAAAACTGTATCAACCCGCTCTGGAAGTGTTGCGATTGGGTTTTGTGGTTCTCAGCGGCCTTGAAGTGAAACAAGTAGCAGCCCCATATTTGCGACAGTTGGTTGACGAGGTTGAAGAAACTGTCAATTTGGCCGTGTTAGACAATCACGAGGTAGTTTACATTGACCGAATTGGCGGTAAACACATGCTCAATGTCCAACGGCCAATTGGGTCTCGCCTGCCGGCCTATTGCACGTCTACCGGAAAGTCGATATTGGCCTTTTTGCCACCGGAGCAATTGGAAGCCGCTTTAGCGGCAACCATATGGGAAAGCCTCACAAAAAACACCATCACTACCCCGGAAGCTTTAAAAAAGTATTTAGCGCTGGTTAGACGCCGGGGTTTTGCAGACAGCAATGGGGAGATGATTCCAGAGTTACGTGCTGTGGCCGCCCCCATTCGTCAATATGACGGTCAGGTAGTAGCGACCATCAACATTTCGGTGCCGTCTCATCGAACATCTCACAAAAAATTAATTGATGAATTTGGACCCAGAGTCATTGAGGCGGCTCAACAAATTTCAAAGGCATTAGGTTATATACTCAGCACGGTCACAAAGTAACATTCTGAAAGCCAGAGAATAGGACACAGATTTTCGCAGATAAACACAGATTATGGTAAAAAACTAAACAAAAATCTGTGAAATCTGTGTTCATCTGTGTCCCATAAAAATGT
>JAJRVO010000040.1 GCA_024277275.1 Chloroflexota bacterium | reverse complement strand
AGTCGGGCTGATTTTTGTCAATGTAAGAGCAGAATTGGCAGAATTAACGAATCAAAAATCTATCATTCTGAAAATTCTGCTCTGAAATGCCCACAATTGCAACAATTTTTACACCCTAATTGTCAAACCGGGAATTGCTGCATTTCTAGTACGGTGGTTAGGGAACCAAGACATTAGACCAGGTTGTAGTTAAGGGCCAACATCAGGATCAGCACGCCGGTTTGGATGATATAAATCGGCAGGCCATTGACCAGATAATCGCGCATAGTATATTGCCCCGGCTCGCGTACCAGCAAATTATCACCGTCTGTCAAAGGCGTGATGTAAGCCGCATTCACCGCAAAGGCTATTGCGATGCCAAAGGGTTGGGGTGGTAATCCCTGAGCTACCGCTAAATTGATGGCAATGGGCATCATTAAGGCCGCGACCACTGAATTGCTAATGACCTGGGTAATAATCGTGGTGACCAGGTAGAGGATCAATAGTGAACCCAGAGGTCCCACATTTTGACTGAATCCTAAAATCAACTCAGCGATGATCCCGGCGGCTCCCGTCTTGCCCATGGCGACAGCCAGCGGCAACATCCCGCCCACCAAGACGATCAAGCGGGCGTCTATACTTTGGTAAGCCCGTTCCATACTCAAACAACCCGTCAGAACCAGGGCCACAGCAGCCATAACACCGGCTGTCGCCAAAGATACCAGGCCCGACACCACCAAAATTAGCATCAAGCCGAGAATGACCAGAGTCAAACCGGCTTTGCCGGTCACCAGATCGCCGGGTTGAGGGGCTAGATCAGTCATCGGGACCAGATTCAGGTCTTGGCCCACCGCCCGAATGCGCTCTAGCGGTCCTTGCACCAGCAAAGTATCACTGGCGGCCAGGACAAGATCGGGTAGGTTTTTGCGGATTGCTTTTCCTTGCCGATGGACCGCCAGAATATTCAGGCCATAATGGTCCCGGAAGTCGATCTTAGCCAGACTCTGGCCCACCAACAGGGAACGAAAAGGCACAATCACTTCAGCCAGCCGCAAGGTTTCCTGTTCCAGCCTGTTGAAATCATGCAAATGGACCGCTCCTTTGACTTCCAGGCTGTGGATATTGGCTGCTTGTAAGATTCGACCATAGTCGCCGGCGACAATCAACAGGTCGTCTTGTTCCAAAACCCATTCTGGGGTGGCCGGTCTTAACTTGCCTGTATGTGGTCGCACGGCAATCAAGTTGAGACCAAAGACAATACTCAAGTTAGTGTCCTCAAGACGCGCTCCAATCAAGTCAGAGCCGGATCGGACCCGTAAGCGGTAAAGTAGATTTTCCAGCTTGTAACTATGCTCTACCTCTTCCAGTGAAGGGCGCGGCGGTTCTTCCGGCAATACCTGGCGCAAAACCCGGCGACCAAACAAAAGATACCATAATCCCACCACTCCCACTGAGGCCAGACCGTAAGGGGTCAGGCTGAACAGGCCCAGGGACTCGTAACCACTTGCCGCCAAAATATCGCTGACCACCAGATTACCGGGTGTGCCGATCAAGGTCAGTTGATTGCCCACCGTGGCCATTGTAGCCAGGGGTAAGAGCAACCGCGATGGGGCGATACCGATCTGTCGGGCAATACGCAGAACAGCCGGCATGAGTAAGGCCACTACTAACAAACCACCCAGAACAGCCGTCATCAGTCCGGCCGTGAGCATAATCACCAACACCAGCACGGCTTCACCCCGATTACCGAAGCGTAGAATCTGGTTGGCAATGATGGTGGCTACTCCGGTTTCATACAGCGCAGCCCCCAAAACGTAGATACTGGCAATGATGATAATCACCGGCTGACCAAAAGCGCTAAAAGCCTCGGTTGGGCTAAGAATACCGCTTAAAATCAGCAACAACAAGACCAGCAAGGCAGTTAAGTCCGTGCGCAAGCGCTGGCTAGACATCACCAACAGGGTCGTGATAAGTAAGAATATTGTAACTGCAGTTTGTATTTGTGGAATCATACTAAAGATTATGCCAGGGCGTTCTTCTAAAGCGTAGTTTCCCAGTGGCGACAAGTATGCCCACAATGGTTACACACGTCAGAAAAAAGGCCAAAACGCAATAAACAAATAACAGTACCATTAGAATCCATAGTAATCTGATTTTAGGTCAATACCAAGCAAATTGTCAACAACTCAAAGAGAACACGGATTGCTCGGATTATTATCCGTCTATTCCAGCAATCCGTGTTTTGAGTCCCAACCAAAACCCAAAGTTTCACATCGCACCCATTTTTGTGTTTTACCCGTGCGTGGGGTAGAATCGGGTATCATTTTAGATGTTGACACAAACCTTCTTTGGTAATCGCCTTCATGCCCAAACCGGAGTGTAACCACTCAGGCATGTCATTTCGACCGTAGGGAGAAATCCCTGGAATCTAACTTTTACTCAGCAGGTAACTGGAAAAAATGAAATCCGGCTTTTTTCCGGCAAACATACGGTTAATTGTTGTGCTGCGGGGATTTGCGCATCTCTTTGATGCGACCGTCGCAAGCTCCTCGAAATGACATGAGGCTGAGTAGTTCCCCGGAGTTTGGGAACGAGACAAAAATAACTATGCCCATCACCGCCGCCGATTCCGGCCCCGCCACAACCGAAACAACGCCACCCCAAGCCAAGAGCCGTTTGCGCCCGCGTCGCACCTTAAATCGGCTGGCGCTGGCTTTGGGCGGGGTGGCGGCTGGTATCGTGGGTCAACACTTTTTTGACCAGGACTCGCTGTGGGACGGGTTGCTCCTTTACGGCGTGGCCGTTGTGCTTTTTGTCCGCGCTCTGGCCGACCACCCCTACCCCAACGTTGAATTTTCAATCCCAAATCCCCAACTAAATAACACACTGACCGTCTGCCAGAACTGGCGGCGCAATGTGGGGGTCTGGCTTATGTTGCTGGCCGTGGGTTTCTCTTTTCTGGGCTACAACTTCTTTGAAAGAGGCGACGCTCGGATGCAAGCCTGGTGGCTATACCTGGCCGGTTTGGGGCTGTTCATTGTGGGGGGAATGTTGCTTACACCGGGGAGGTCGCTGCGGGCGGAGGCGGGCCACATGCTGCCCAATCGCCAAATTGCCATTGGCCTGAGCATTGTGTTGGGGCTGGCCCTGTTTATGCGCCTGTACAACTTTGGCGAGCAGCCCTTTGGCATCTGGTTTGATGAGGCCGAGGCCGGATTACAGGCCCGGCAAATGCTACAGGACATTACCTACCGCCCCATCTTTTACCCCACTATTAACGTCACCGGCCACCTGCTGGCAACCTATGCCCTGGCCCTACGCTGGCTGGGAGACAATATCTACTCGATACGGCTAGTCAGCGTCTTCTTTGGTCTGGGGGGGGTATTGGCCGCCTACCTCTTTGGCCGCGAGTTGCGAGAGCCACGCTTTGGCCTGGCGCTGGCCTTTTTGGTGGCCGTAGCCCGCTGGCACGTTAACTTTAGTCGCATCGCTATGACCGGCATCGACGCCCCTTTTTTTGAGTTTCTCAGCCTTTTCTTTTTGACCCGCTTGCTCCGTCGCGGACGCCTGCGCGATGCGCTCTGGGCCGGTTTGACTCTGGGGTTTGGGATGATGTTTTACACGGCTTTTCGCCTGTACGCCCTGGCCCTGGTCATTTTTGTGGCAGTTGTAGCCATACGCTGGTCGCCCTACCTGTGGGCCGCATTGCGCCACAATGCATGGCGTCGATACCTGGGCGCGGCAGCTATCATGCTGGTAACGGGTTGGCTGGTCGTCATGCCAATTGTTCAATATGCCAGAAACGACCCCGACTCCTTTTGGTATCGCACCCGCCAAATCTCTATCTTTACCAAACGCGACCAGGCCAACCTGAGCACAGCCCTGTGGGAGAGTACGCGTCAACATTTGCTAATGTTCCATTATTTGGGAGACAGAAACGGGCGGCACAACCTGCCCGGCGAACCAATGCTTGACCCGGCGATGGGCATCTTAGCCATTTTGGGGCTGGGCCTGGCCCTGGCCAGAACCCGATACCCCGCCAACGCTTTTTTCCTGATTCTATTTCCCACGGCCCTGGTGGGGGGTATCTTTAGTGTCGACTTCGAGGCTCCGCAATCGCTGCGTTCAATTGCCGTTATCCCTGCCGTAATTTACTTTGTCGGGCTGGCCCTGGTCGCTCTGGGAAAAGAGGCCAAAGAAGCTCTGCACCCCCTGCCCAAAGTATGGCTAATTGCCCCGGCTGCACTTGTCGCCGGTTATATGTTTGCCTTTAACGCTTACACCTACTTTTACCGGCAGGCCAACGATTTTGCCTCGTGGAACGCCTTCTCTGCCCCGGAAACCATCACCGGGCGCAAAATGGCCCAGTTGGGGACTGATTACGAGTACGTTCTCTCGCCTTTTTTAACCAATCATCCCACTACCCGTTTTTTGGCCCCAGACATCGCCCGGCAATTTTACCTGAATGTGCCGGATGCCCTGCCTATTCGCATTCCTTCCAACCGCCCGGTGGCTATGTTTATTCACCCCGACGATTCCTGGGTGTTTGATGAAGCCAAACGTTTTTACCCCAACGCCAAGTACGAAATCCTGTCCGGCCCCGCCGACGACAGCGACAATACCGGTCCCCCCAGTGTCTACTTTGTGGGGCTGCGCCCGGATGATATAGCCGCCATCCGGGGGCTAGAGCTACAATACTGGCCGGCCGCCACACCCGGCCAAACCGAACAGTTTCCAGCCCCGCAACATTCCAGCCGGGCATCTAACGTCAACGTTACCTGGCCCCAGGATAGCCCCATTGAGGGGGATTTTGTAGCCGAATGGAACGGTGTTCTCTACGCTCCTACCTACGGCGCTCATAGTTTCCGCCTGATTACACCCGGCCCCGGCCTGCTGGAAATAGACGGCAACATTTTGCTTGAAGGCCGGGGAGAGCAATTAACCGGCCTGCCTCTTGCTCAAGGCAATCATCGCATCCGTATTCGGGCAGAAAGCGCGCCAGGGCAAGTCGCCCTTTATTGGCAACCCCCAAACCAGGGCGAGGAGTTAGCGCCGGCATGGGCGCTTTATAGCCCGCCGGTCAGCAATCACGGCCTGCAAGGGACTTTTTACGCCAACAACAATTGGGAAGGCCAGCCTGCTTTTCAGCGCATCGACCCCTTTTTAGACATTTATTTCCACCTGATTCCGCTAAACCGGCCTTACACGGTTGAGTGGGCCGGTTCGCTGATTGCGCCGCAGAGTGGCGTTTACCGGCTGGGGCTGCGGGTGGTTCAAGAAGGGCAGCTATATTTGGACGGGGAGCTTTTGCTAACCAGCATCGGCCCCAATCAATTTACAGAAGCGCCCGTTACGCTGGCAGCCGGACTGCACGATATTCTCATTCGCTATCGAGACAGTGTTGACCGCTCTCGCGTTCACCTGACCTGGACGCCTCCAAGCGGCGTGTTTGAAGCCATTCCCCGCGAATACCTCTGGCCGCCAATGGGCAGTTATCCCATCAAACCCGCCCCCACTGAAGACACCGCCGAGATTCTGCCCCTGGCGCTCAAAGAAATTACATCGCTGGGGTCTCCGGGCGCTCAGGCGGGGCAATTTTTTGACCCGCGTGATGTGGCCGTGTTGTCTAACGGCAACCTGGCAGTAGCCGATACCGGCAACAAACGGGTGCAAATTTTTGACCCGCAACTCAACTACCTGCAAGAGCTAACCGGAGACGACCTGCCATTTGAGGAGCCGGTGGCTGTAGCCGTTAACAGCCAAGACCAGATTTTAGTGTTGGACTCGACGCTGCAATGGGTGTATCGCTACCAGGCCAACGGCAAGCTTATTGACCGTTTGGGGGGACCGTCAGCCCGCCTGTTTCACCCCAGAGGCTTGACGGTTTTTGAAGATGACAGTCTGGTAGTGGCCGATACCGGCATGGCCCGGCTGGTTTTTTATAATCACAACGGCGACCAGATTGGCAACATCAGCGGCCTGGGCAACGGTCCCGGCCAACTCAATGAACCCATCGATGTTTTAAGAGACGCGCAAGGCGCTTACTTTGTAGCTGAAGCCGAAAATAACCGCGTTCAACGCCTGGATGCAGCCGGCAATCCTCTCATCCAATGGGCCATCCCCCCTACCTACGCTTACGATGGTCCGCACCTGGCCTTTGGCCCCGATGGGTCTATCTTGATGACCGAATCGCAAAGTAACTCCCTGCTGCGGTACGCTCCCACCGGGATTTTGATTGACCAATGGCACACTATCGACTCGGTTACTTTGCTTAGGCCCGTGGGCATCTATTTTGACGCCTCTACCAACCGCCTGTACGTAACGGATGTAGCCACACACCAGGTCCACATTTTTGAGGCGCTAACGACAACCGGAGAAAACTCCGAGGACGACTAGTACACGGCGGCGTAAATCCTTCGGTAGTTTATGGAGTGAAAAAGTGCACTTTTTCACTCCATAAACTAAGCAACGCGCTGCTTGTAACTACCGAAAAACTTCCGCCAAGTTGTACTAGTGTCGTGTCAAGCGTGTTTTGATAGATTGTAGCATCGGGCCTTGTGCCCGTTTTACACCTGACACAACGCCCACAAGGGGCTATGCTACCTATCATTTTAGCCTTGACACGACACTAGAAATCTTCGTCCCATTTATCTCGTTCCCAAACTGGAGTTTGGGAATGAGATAAAGGAAAAACTTTGAACCAAACTTCTTCTTTGCTTAATCTTGTTAAAATAGTAACCGTTATCCTGGGGTTTTTTGTTGTTGCTATGGGAATAGTGGGAGGGGTTCTATATATTTTGGAACTGCTTCCGTCGCCGGGCAATGCAGCGTTGGATAGCGCCGTGATGAGCGCGGCATTTGCCGCTTTGGGGATTGGGTTAGGCGGCGCCCTGGCTTGGCAGGGAGGACGTTCCTTTCTCGGTCACGGCTCAACCCACTTTCGCCTGCCATCCGTTTGGTGGCTGCTGCTGCTTTACATTCCGGTTGTAGTTGCGGGGCATCTAATTATCTCTTTCGACTTTTTCCCGGCGTTGACTTTTCCCCCGTTTCACATTCTGGCGGCAACCATCCCCCCGTTTGCTATCCTGGCCTTTGCCGGTCAAGCCTTCAAGCAGGCTGGGCTTAGTTGGCGGGGAATTGTGGTGCAGTTATCCAGCGGGGCTTTTTTGTCAACAATGATGGCCTTTTTGGCAGAGATTGTAATCGGTTTTATCTTGCTGGTTATGGTTCTTGTCATTACCGCCCTCACACCT
>JAJRVO010000534.1 GCA_024277275.1 Chloroflexota bacterium | reverse complement strand
TCTTCAAACAATGATGCGATGAAAAAATCTCATTTGCACTTTGACCCATTACCGCTACTCCTGTTGATTTTATCCGTGCTGCTCACCTGGTGGCTGGTCACTGATCGGGTATCTCAGATTGACACCTTTCAATCACCGTTGCCCCCAGCTAATTTAAGTTATCAAAAAACCGTTAACAAACAGCAGGCCAAAATCGATGATTATTTAATCTACAACCTGATTATCACCAACACCGGCGGCCCCACCACCGACACCTTGATTGTTGATTCGGTTCCGCTTGAAGCCACCTATTTAGGGTTTGTCACAGCCACTTACGGCTTATCGGGCTATGATCCGGCCTTACGGCGTATCTTTTGGCAGGGTTCCTTACAACCTTCTTCAACGCTGGTTATCAGTTGGTCGGCGGTGGTAATTAACGAGCCATTCGATGGGAGCCATATCTTAACCAACAGCTTTATCTCAATAACAGGGATCTTGTAAAACCGTAAAAAGTGTTCACGGCATCTCAAGGTTAGGAGGGCTGGAAAACGAATGACACTTCCAGATTGTCAAGCCAGGGGATGGTGCAAGACATTCCTCGTTCTATCAACGCTTGCCATACCTGTTGAAATTCTTTCCAACCCCGAAACCAATGATGAAACTCAACCACCAGGCGTCCATTATGGATGGACCAGGAGGCATTCTGATGAAAAAACCGCTGACGCCACTTTTTGGGTTGGTACTTCTTGCCCGCCAGTTGATTCAGCAACCCTACAATATGACTGGCTATCGCCTTAAATAGAATGAAGGCAGCCAGTTTGTCCAGCAGTCGCTCAAGAACGATTTCTCCATCCTGATAAACCACGGTCAAGCCGGGCAGATGGTCGAGGTTCAGGTCCAATTTACCCGCTTTGAGCCAGTTTTCGACTCGCCAACGGCGGCTGTAGCGGTCCACTACCTTGTGAGCGGCCAACGTTTCATCGCTGGTCAGGAAGCCAAACAGCCGCCGTTCCCCTTTTTTGGTGGTCACCTCCAACACAATCAGGCGTACTGTCTGACCGGCAATCTCCACCGTTGTTTCAGCCAGACGTTTCCTTTTTTTGTAGGGCTTGAAGTGACGTATTGCCTTCATGGCCCGAATGACATTCCCAGTATTCTTGGCCGGAATGAATGATTGACGCCCTCCCCCCAAACCGCCAATAATCCCAATTTCGTAAAACCCCCGGTCCACACAATACCATTCAATGACCCCCTGCCCCAAGATTTGTTCCGCTCCTGTCAATAAGTCGTCCAACATTTTGGTTTCCTTGACATCACACAGCGTCACCTTGAAATAGATCAGGCCATTGCTATGATGGTCACACACTACCCACAGATAGAACCCTCTTTGTTGGCACTTACGTACCCCATTACGCCCTTTGGGTATCTTCAACTCACCGTGATAGGGAATGAAGTGTCCATCGACATTAACCCCCCGGCCAAAGAATGCCCCCAATTTGTGCAGCCGTTTTCCAAACTCAACCTGTATCTTCTCCACCAACTCCCCATTGAGCCCTTCCAGATAGCGATGCAGTTCTGAGGCATCCTTAATATCTTCCAGCCCACTGCTCAGGGGCAGTCCCGGATCGGTCTCCTCGTTCACATCTGCCACCCGGCCTCCATCTGCCAGTAGATGGTTGAGCAACAACAACGCTTTATCCAAATCCACAGCTAACGCCTGTAATATCGCCGGCAGGTGTGTCTCCAATATTAGCGGCGCATACAGCAACAAACCTCCTACCTTCGTGAATATCTCCTTCACTTTCAGCCGCTGGTGCAGCAGTCGGTTTCGTCTGCGGTGACGACGCTGTTTCTGTTCCGCTTTGCTCCGATGCCGCTTCTGCCCGGCACGAGCTTGCGCCCGCTGTTTCTTCTGTCGCTTTCGATTGCGACTGCCTCGTGGCCGACCTTTCTTCTCACAGTTGAGACCGTTTTCATATAGCACTCGCCAGACACTCACCCGGCTGCGCTCAATGTTATATCGTTTCTTGAGTAATCCGGCTATTTCTTTGGGCCGTCGCCTGCGATTTTCAAAGTACAACTCTAATATGAGCCGGCGTACTCTTCGGGGGTTTTCTTCTCTCTCTTGTTGGCTCTTTTTTGAGATTGCCAAGTTAGCCTCCTGCTTGGATTGGGGCAATATTTCCCCCTCATTTTGCAGAAGACTGGTCTGTTTCGCAAATTACTTACGCTGAACTTTTGTTTGCCATGTACATTTTTTGCGCCGCTTTTACCTCTTTACAAGATCCCTGTTACAGGTAGGGGACAAAATGACCATATTTTAGGAGTACATTTAACATGCCCACATTTGAAGAACTTTTATACGCCTCTGCCATCAGGCACCAGCATCTTTGCCCCCGCCAGGTATTGGGGGTGAGGATGGGAATGATGGGCGGGCGATTGTGGGGCCTGGACGTGGTTGAAACAGACGGCTGCGTGATAGACGGCATTGCCGTGGCAAGCGGCTGCTGGATAGGCAAAC
>JAJRVO010000533.1 GCA_024277275.1 Chloroflexota bacterium | reverse complement strand
TGAATTATAAAGTGATCATTTGCACTATATACCGTATTGTGTGGCTTAAAGGCCAGTTTTACTTTACCATTTACAATTGATTATTTACCATTTACCATTGTATTTTTCTTGCCCGTGAGACAGTTATTTAATTCTCATTCCTACTGATCACTGAATACTGGTCGCTGCCTCCCTAACCCCCCAACCAGACCCACAATGCATAGGCCAGATAAGAAGCCAGCAAAAACCATCCTTCTTTCCGCGACAATAAGCGTCCTGTAGTTAAGAAAACAAACAGCAGGATAACCGTACCCAACAACACAACCGTAGACGACAATAAACCTTCAGTGCCCACTTGAACAGTTCTGCCCAGAACAATAATGGCAATTGCCCACGGCAATCCCAAACCTACTAAAATATCAAATATGTTTGAGCCAACCGCATTGGCCACAGCCATTTCACCGCGTCCTTGCCGGGCAACCACAACCGATGCAATCAGATCGGGCACAGAAGTGCCGGCGGCCAAAATAGTCAATGCGACAACAACCGGCGGAATGTGAAGAGCTTCAGCAAATTGTACGGCATATTCCACTAAAAACCAGCTAATGACAGCAATGAACAAAATTGAAACCAAAAAGGCCCGGATGTACGATTTTTTGGCGTCGCCCATTAATAGCCCAATTACTTTGGTGACGCCAGAAGTAACGGTGTGATACAGTCCCCCGCCCTCCTGGGTCTCCTCAACCTCAACCACTTCCTCCTCAAATTCCTCTTCGGAAGCTTTCCATTGAAACAAGATAAAGATGTAAACCCCATACATCACCAAAAAGGCCAGCGCTTCAAGAATGGTGATGGTTCCATCGGAAAAGGTGAGGAGTAACAGGCCAATACTGGCTACATAAATAACAACATCTCGCACCACCACCCGCCAGGTAACACGCGCCGGTCGGGCCAGGGCCGACACGCCGGTAATCACCAAAATATTAAAAACGGCCGAACCGACAATTGTGCCAATTCCCACATCGCTATTCTCCCCGCCATCTTTAAACAGAGCCAGGAGGGCAATAGCCAACTCCGGCGCAGACGACCCCATAGCCATTAGCGACGCGCCGGCCACATTACTGGGCAACTTCCACCTGTTAGAAATTTGATCTAAACTGGTAATAAAAAACTCGTCAGTAACAATCGACAACAAATAAATAGCTATGATGATAACAATCAAACTGACAATAGCTGTACCCATTTAGGTACTCCTTTTAGTGAGAAAATAAAAAGTTAGAGGCAAAAGTAAAAAGTTTGCTCAATTTATTGGGGAAAACCGTATTCATTATAACAAAGATAACTGGACTATACAATTAGGATAGTCTCCCACTTAAATGTTGGGGGCTGATTGATTGCTACTTTGAACCGCCAAGACGCCAAGTTCGCCAAGAAAGAAGAAAACTTGGCGACCGCCCAATCCACCTGTTTGCATTTTTCATTTTGCCCCTCCCTGTTAGCTGGCGTACAATAGGCAGCGGAGGACGATTCATCTTATGATTACATCCCAAGCTAAAACCGCCCCTATCGTCAGCCTGACCACAGATTTTGGTCAAAGCGACGGTTACGTGGGGACTATGCACGGGGTAATATTGAATATTTGCCCCTCGGCCATTGTAACCACCCTGTCGCACAATATCCCTCCCCAAAACATTCAGACGGCAGCCTTTGTGTTATATCAGGCATTTGACTACTACCCGGAGCATACTGTTCACTGTGTTGTGGTTGACCCCGGAGTTGGCAGCCGGCGTCGGGCGGTGGCAATACGTACCGGCCACGGAATTTTCGTCGGTCCAGACAACGGTGTGTTTAGTATGGTGTTGGACGCAACCAATGTATTAGAAGCCGTCGCTTTAACCAACCCCAAATACCAGCTTTCTAACGTTAGCGCAACTTTTCATGGCCGCGACATCTTTGCCCCGGCAGCCGCTCACATTGCCAACGGCATACCGCTGGAGCGCTTTGGCCCGCGCATCACGGATCTAACTCAAGAGAAATTTGAGGGCAAAATTGAAACCGGCCAGAGTCGGGTAATACACATTGACCGCTTTGGCAACTTAATTCTTGATATCACCGCCCGCCATGTCGACAAACCAGAGCGGGTTATGTTTACTATTGGGCAAAATGTTATCAAGTCGCTCAGTTACACCTTTGCCGACGTTGAAGAAGGACAGCTTGTGGCTTATGTTGGCAGCAATCGCAATCACATTGAACTTGCTGTCCGTAACGGAAATGCCGCCCAAGCGTTGGATTTGCAATTGGGCGACGTTGTGCAAGTTTCAAAATAATAGAGTAATATTAGAAACTAAATTTTAAAAAACAAGATAACAGGGTAGCAAGGTAGCAGGGTTGCAACTTTGCAACTTTGCAACCCTGCAACTCTGCAACTTTGCAACCCTGCAACCTTGACCAACAATTTTTTATCGATGTAAAAGCCTAAGACACTATGGAAACATTTATCATCGAAGGCCAAGCGCCGCTGAATGGCGTAATCACCCCTAGCGGTAATAAAAATGCAGCCTTTCCCCTTATCTCGGCGGCTCTTTTAACTGATGAACCCATTACGCTGCGTAATCTGCCCAATATTGGCGACGTGCGGACTATGCTCCACATTATGCAAGACCTGGGTGTAGAGGTAAACCGTCACAACGCTCACGATGTTACCTTACGAGCGGGCGCTATTAAAACCGTCGCGCCCGACCCGGCTCGATTTGCCAAAATCAGGGGGGCGTTGGTCTTGATGGGGTCGCTGTTGGCCCGCGAAGGTAAGGTAGAGCTTTGCCAACCGGGCGGCGACCAAATTGGCCGGCGGCGGGTCGACACCCACATTATGGCTTTGCAGGCGCTTGGCGCAGATTTCAGGTTTAACGGCAACTTTGTTTTGACCGCTCCCCAACTACGCGGCCAGGATATTTTGCTGGACGAAGCCAGCGTAACCGCCACTGAAAACGCTATTTTAGCGGCAACGCTGGCCGAAGGCACAACCATTATCCGTAACGCCGCCTCAGAACCTCACGTGCAAGACCTGTGCCATTTGCTCATCAAAATGGGGGCCAAAATTGAT
>JAJRVO010000532.1 GCA_024277275.1 Chloroflexota bacterium | reverse complement strand
TGTACGCTAAAGGAACCATCATCGGCGTGTTGGGGATGGCTACTCAGGCAAAAGATATGCCCACGGTTTTAGAAAGCGCCCAGCCAGGAACAACGCCGATGTCACCCCAGCAACCTGGCATACACCTTCAGCCAAATGGGATTTTTACCGAAGCCGAAGTTGAACTGCTTCAGGCCATTGGCGACCAGATTGCCATTGCCGTCATCAATGCCCGGCTTTACCGCCGCAGCCACGAGCTTGCCACATTAGAAGAACGTAACCGGGTGGCCCGCGAAATTCACGACACCCTGGCCCAGGGCTTTACGGGTATTTTGGTACAACTTCAAGCGGCAGAACGCCTTAGCCTGAAGCGCCCCAAACAGGCGTTGCAAAGTTTGCAAGAGGCCCGCGATCTGGCCCGCGAAAGCCTGCAAGAGGCCCGGCGTTCCGTGCTAAATCTGCGCCCCACAGTTTTAGAAAATCTTACCCTCGACCAGGCTATTGCCCAACAAGCGCGCCGTTGTGAAATAGAGGGCGGGCTAAAAACCAACTTTATTTTAGAAGGTTATCCCAGCCCGCTTGACTCCGAGATTGAACAAAACCTCTACCGTATCACCCAAGAGGCTCTAACCAATATCAATCGTCATGCCCAGGCTACCCAAGTTACTGTCGCGCTGATTTTTGAGCCGAAAACCGTAACCCTGACTATTGCGGATAACGGCATTGGCTTGAACGGGCAAAACGGGCAAAATGGCCCGCTTGATAATCTCAAAACCTCGTCCGACAAGTTAAAAGGCGGGTTTGGTTTGGTCAGTATTCAAGAACGAGTCAATTTAATTAAAGGCCGGGTAACATTTGAGACCCCTACCGCCGGCGGCACTCAAATAAAAGTGGTGATACCCAGATGACAGATGAGCGCGCTCATAAACTGATACGCGTTATTTTGGCCGATGACCATCCCGTAGTGCGGCGGGGATTGGCGGCTATTGTTGACGTGGAAGATGATATTGAGGTGGTTGGCGAGGCCGAGAACGGCGAAGAAGCGTTAATGTTGGTTCGCTCCCTAAAGCCGGATGTGGCCCTGATGGATTTGCAGATGCCCGTTTTAGACGGCGTCGAAGCCATCAAACGCATCCGCGCTGAATCGCCCAAAGTTCAGGTTATTATCTTAACCACCTTTGCCGACGATGATTATATTTATGAGGGCGTTGTTGCCGGAGCGCGAGGTTTCTTGCTAAAAGATGCGCCTCCCGACCAGTTGATTGACGCCATTCGGGCCGCCTACCGGGGCGAGTCTCTGCTTAACCCAGAGGTCGCAGCTCGCATTCTCGATCGTTTTTCTCGCCTGGCCGGGCAATCTCCAAACCCTCAACCTGCGCAGGCTGTAGAAGACAACCTCGATTCTTCTGCCCCAACAGGTGATATGCCCAAACTCACCCCCCGCGAGTTGGAAGTGTTGCAATTAATGGGCCGGGGCGCTCGCAATAAAGAAATTGCCGCAATCCTGGTCATTGCCGAGCGAACCGTCAAAATCCACGTAGGCAATATTCTGAGCAAACTCAACGCCGGCAACCGCACCGAGGCTGTGGCAATGGCAATGAAGAGTGGATTGTTGGGCAACTAATTATAGCGTCTCAGGCTTTTACACCGACAAGAGATTGTCGATCAATGTTGCAGGGTTGCAAAGTCGCAAATTATCGAATCTGCTACCCTGAAACCTTGCAACCTTAAATCCAAAATCCAAAATCGGTATAGCGTCTTAGAGCGTGTTTCTTAAAGACCGCAGAGGTTTTTTGTGAGATATTTTTAAGCGGATTTGCCCCGATTATGACCCTAACTTACAGTTAAAATGGACTTTAGAAACCTCTGCGGTCTGGCCCACACAATTTAAGAAACACGTTCTTAGGCTTTTACACCGATAATTTTTTGTCGATCTTTACGCCATTTACAATTTGTGATTTAAGGTTGGTCATTCTAACCAATCGTAAATCCAAAATCCAAAATCGCAAATCGGTATAGTACCTTTGATATATAAACCGGCCTGAAAAGCCGGTTTTTTGATTCAAAAAATAGACCCTCTGCCTGATGACAATTAAGGCTCAATTTGATATGATAGAATCTGTTACATTGGGTTAAAAGTCATAAAAAGCAAAGGAGGTTCTATTAGCGCAAAATCAAAAGAAAAAACCTAAGGTTAAGTTAAACAACACTGTAAAAATCAACATTCAAGAAGGAGGAAAATAGTGAAGAGATTTTTAACTTTGAGCATCCTGTTAATTTTGCTGGTAAGCCTTGCTGCATGTGGCGGCGCGGCCCAGCCAACCACGGCCCCGGCCAAGGAAGAACCGGCCAAGGAAGAACCGGCTCCGGCAGAAGAGCCGATGGAAATGGCCGGCACTATCAAACTTGGCGCGGCGGTCAGCGAGAGCGGCAAGTATGCTCGTGAAGGTAAAGACACCCGGCAAGGCTACAACCTGTGGCTAGACTGGGTAAACAATGAAAAAGGCGGCATCCAGGTCGGCGACAAGATGTACGCGGTAGAGATTGTCTACTACGACGACGAAGGCGACCCGGACACGACGGCCAAGCTGGTCGAGAAGTTGATTACGGAAGACGAAGTCGATTTCTTGTTAGGACCGTACTCATCGGGTTTGACCAAATCGGCCTCGGCCATCTCAGAGAAGTACGACATGATTATGGTTGAAGGAAATGGGTCTTCGGAATCGTTGTTTGAGCGCGGTTTCCAAAACCTGTTTGCGGTGCTGACCCCGGCTGGAAACTACACCCAGTCGGCTTTGCAGATGGTGGCTGACAAGGGCGCCAAGACAGTGGTGATAGCTTATGAAGACACCGCCTTCCCGACCTCGGTGGCTGCGGGCGCTGAGAAGTGGGCCGCAGAGTATGGGCTGGAAGTGCTGGCCGTAGAGACGTATCCCAAAGACGTGGCGGATGTGTCTGGGATTATGACCAAGTTCCGCGACCTGGAGCCGGATGTGTTTGTGGGCGGCGGTCACTTTAACGACGCGCTGCTGTTCACCCGGGCGGCCAAAGAGTTGGACTTCAACCCGAAGGCCATGATTATCACGGTTGGGCCGAGCAATCCTGAGTTTGTGGCCGAGATGGGCGCGGACGCGGATTACATCATTGGGCCGACGCAGTGGGCCTCGGTGATGTCGTATGAAGATGAGTGGCTGGGCACAGCCGCCGAGTACCAAGAGCGATATGTAGATATGTGGGGCGAAGTGCCGACATATCAAGCCGCAGAGTCGTCAGCGACGGCGTTGGCCTTGATGGCGGCGATAGAGCAAGCGGGTTCGCTGGAAACGGCGGATGTGCGCGATGCGTTGAACGCATTGGACATCACCACGTTCTACGGACCAATCAACTTTGATGAAACCGGCAAGAACGCCGGCAAGCCGATGGGAGCTGTCCAGGTACAAAGCAGCGAGATCAAGGTTATTGCTCCGGGTGGAGCGGCTGAAACCGACATCATCTATCCTATGCCTGCCTGGAGCGAGCGCGGCGAAGCAATGGCTGCCGCTCCGGCAGAAGAGCCGATGGAAGTGGCCGGCACTATCAAACTTGGCGCGGCGGTCAGCGAGAGCGGCAAGTATGCCCGTGAAGGTAAAGACACCCGGCAAGGCTACAACCTGTGGCTAGATTGGGTAAACAATGAAAAAGGCGGCATCCAGGTCGGCGACAAGTTGTACGAAGTCGAGATTGTCTACTACGACGACGAAGGCGACCCGGACACAACGGCCAAACTGGTTGAGAAGTTGATTACCGAAGACGAGGTGGACTTCTTGTTAGGACCGTACTAATCGGGTTTGACCAAATCAGCTTCAGCCATCTCAGAGAAGTACGATATGATTATGGTTGAAGGAAACGGGGCCTCGGAATCGCTGTTTGAGCGCGGTTTCCAAAACCTGTTTGCCGTGCTGACCCCGGCTGGAAACTACAC
>JAJRVO010000531.1 GCA_024277275.1 Chloroflexota bacterium | reverse complement strand
CTTAAGCGAGAGGAACACGACATCCGCTTTGTAGAGGATAACTGGGAAAGCCCGGCCCTCGGCGCGTGGGGCCTGGGTTGGGAAGTGTGGCTGGACGGGATGGAAATTAGCCAGTACACCTACTTTCAGCAGGCAGGCGGCTTAACGCTTGACCCCGTGGCCGTTGAGTTAACTTACGGTCTGGAACGCATCGCCATGTACCTGCAAAAAGTCAATAGCGTCTGGGAAATCGACTGGGACGGCCATCAAACTTATGGCGACATCCTGCTGCGCCAAGAAATTGAATATTGCGAGTACAACTTTAACCACGCCGATGTTGACGCCATGATAAACGCCTACAACCTTTACGAGGAAGAGTGTAAACGCTGTTTGGAAAACGGCCTGGTCATCCCTGCTTACGATTACGTGCTAAAATGCTCCCACACCTTCAACATTCTCGACACGCGAGGCGCCATCGGCGTGACCGAACGCGCCGGTTACTTTGCCCGCATGCGCCGCCTCTCTCACCAGGTCGCCAAAGCCTTTGTCAACCAACGCCAAGAACTCGACTTCCCTCTGATGAAATACATGCCGGAACGATCAATTAACAATGAACAATTAACAATTAACAATTATCAATCTTCGCAGGCTTTCTTGTTAGAGATCGGTTCGGAAGAACTCCCCTCCCACGATGTGACTGACACCATCGCCTATTTAAAAGAAGCCGCGCCCAAATTTTTGGATGACTTGCGCTTAAATCACGGTAATATCAAGGTTCTGGCGACTCCTCGCCGCCAGACCATTTTGGTAGAAGATTTGGCTCCGCGTCAGGATGATTTGGAAGAACTTGCCCGTGGCCCATCGGCCAAAATTGCCTTTGACGCCGGCGGCAACCCCACTAAAGCGGCCCAGGGGTTTGCTCGCGGCAAGGGTGTTGACGTGTCGGACCTGGAAGTGCGCGACATGGACGGCGGCCAATACGTGGTCGCTACCGTCCGCACTGAAGGCCGCCCGGTAGCGGAAGTGCTGGCGGAAGCCTTGCCCAATTTCATTCGCCGCATCCCCTTTGGCAAGTCGATGCGCTGGCTGGCCTCGGCGCAGGTGGGGGAACAAGTTGCCAAAACTGCCTACAGCCGCCCTATTCGCTGGCTGGTGGCGCTGTTGGACGACTCGGTGGTTCCGTTTGAATATGCAGGCGTGGCCAGCGGGCGTATTACTCGCGGCCTGCGCCCGGAAGGGTCGCCCGATATTGAGATTAATAGCGCGACCGCTTACCTGGAAGCTATAAACGCCAACCGCATTACCATTGACCCCGACCAGCGTCGGGCCGAAATCACAAAACAACTTGAGGCCATCGCCGCTGAGGTTGGGGGCGAAATACCCGATAACCCTGATTTACTGGAAGAAGTGACCCACCTGGTCGAACAACCAACCGCCTTTCTGGGCAGTTTTGAGGACAAGTATCTCAACCTACCCAAACCGATACTGATTACCGTGATGCGAAAACACCAGCGTTACTTCCCCATTGTAGGGCAAAATGGAGCTTTAATGCCCAACTTTGTTGCGGTGCGCAACGGCGGAACTGACCATCTCGACATAGTGCGCCGGGGTAACGAAGGCGTACTCCGCGCCCGCTACGCCGACGCCGAGTTCTTCTTTAAAGAGGATACGTCGCAGAAGTTGGAAGCGTTTTTGCCCCGACTGGACACGCTGACGTTTCAGGAGCAGCTTGGCTCGATGCTCGACAAAAGCAAGCGGCTGGAAACGCTGGCCGCCCAAATTGGCGAGCGATTGCAATTATCCGCCGAAGAACTAAAAACCGTTGAACGCGCCGCTCACCTCTGCAAAGCTGACCTGGCAACCAATATGGTTGTGGAACTGACCAGTTTGCAGGGCATTATGGGCTACGAATACGCCAAAATCTCCGGCGAAACCGAAGAGGTTGCCGCCGCGATTGTCGAGCATTACTACCCCCACGTATCACTACCCGGCGACACGCTGAGCCTCCCCGGGTTGGCCCTTAACCTGGCTAACCGGCTGGACAGTTTGTGCGGTCTTTTTGCCGTCGGCAAAGCCCCCACCGGCTCCGCCGACCCCTTTGCCCTGCGCCGGGATGCGCTCTCAATAGTGACTAATCTGATTGAAACTGAAACCGATTTTAGCGTGTCCGAGGGATTGCAACTGGCTGCGGCCTTGATGCCGGTTGCAGTATCGCCGGAGTCGCTGGCGGAGACAACTGATTTTGTGCGACGCCGGCTGGAGGGTGTCTTAAGAGAAGAACACAACTTGCCCCACGATGTCGTCCAGGCCGTATTAGCTGAGCGAGGCGATAGCCCCTGGGCTGCCTTAACTGCGGCCAAAGATTTAGCCGCTGCCGTCACCCGCGCTGATTGGGAGGATATCCTCAATGCCTACGCTCGCTGCGCGCGCATTGTGCGCGGCATTGAAGATCGCTACACGGTGCAGCCCGACCGCTTCACCGAGCCTGTCGAAAAGGAGTTGTATACGGCCTATGAAAAAGCCAGAGCCGGCCTGTCGCCGGATTCTTCAATGACAGCGGTTATTGATACACTACAGGACATACTGGTCGAGCCGATTAATGCCTTTTTTGATGGCGTTTTGGTCATGGCCGAGGATGAGGCCGTAAAACAGAACCGCCTGGCCCTGCTACAAGATATTCGGGATTTGACCAAAGGGTATGCCGATTTTAGCCAATTGCAGGGCTTTTAGTGTAGTTGTCAAGTGACAAATGTCATCTAATAATAATGACATTTGTCACTATTCAAAAACGGAGAAATTTGTTATACTGATTTCTTGCCAATTTATTTAAAATAATACTTTCCAAATAATTTAATCCAACCCAAATTCTGCAAGCCGAGGGAGGCAAATTTGTGCAGCCGTTGATGTGTTGCGACAATTGCAGGAGGTTAATCGCCGCTTTACAGCGGCGATTTTTTATTTTTGGTTGTGAAGAAAAATACAAATTTGAACCAGATGCAAGCAGGCTTGCGCAGAAGGAAAGGAGGTAAATTGAAGTGATTGCCAACAAAGAGAGATCCCCACCTTGATTGGTTGTCGAAAACAGGTCTAAGGTAAGAAGAACCAATAGCTGTTTCGATTGAGTATAAATGTAAAGTTAGGAGGAGGATTACACTATGTGTGCAAAAAGTATATCTCGCCGTGATTTCCTGAAGGCGTCAGGGATCGCGGCAGGTAGTACCCTTCTACCGGCCGGCACAGCCCTGGCGGCTCAGAGAACCGCCTTTCCCCTGCACAAAAAGGTTGGGGAAATCCACACTATCTGTCCCTACTGTGCAGGGCAATTGCATCTTATT
>JAJRVO010000530.1 GCA_024277275.1 Chloroflexota bacterium | reverse complement strand
CGTAAAATTACATTGATGCAAGTTGGCTTCAAACAATCTGGCCTGGCTAAGATTAGCCCGATAGAAATTAGCCTGGCTCAAGTTGACGCCGTATAGCGTGAAACCCGCCAGATTGACTCCTCTAAAGTCCCGACTTCCGGCCCGGTATTGTTGTATAAGATCTCGGATATCCACTAGTTAGCTACTCCTGGAATCAAATAGATTCAGCCGCTGATTATAGCAAAAGACAGATGCAATGACCAGTTAACCGCCTATTGCGCTGTATGGCGCGCTCATTCTGTTTCCTGTAATAACTCTCTGGCCCAATCGACGGCCTGGCGGGCTGTGTCGTAATTAAAACCGCGACGATTTAAAAAACCCAGAGCCTTTTTTCTAAAATCCGGTTCCGGCAAGTAACTCCATTGCCGGAGCTTGCTTTCTAACGCTTGCCGGGCCATTTCATCCTCATCCAGGTCAACCAGGGCATGTTCGATGTCGTCTTCAGCCAGGCCCTTTTGCTTCAGTTCGTACTGCAACGCCCGCCGGCTGCGAGGCCGTAATCGTTTCCTGTCAGCCACCCAGGCGCGAGCAAAGTCTTCATCATTTAAGTAGCCGGCCTCTAACAGCCGGTCGATAGTATGGGCGATGACCTCAGATGCATATTTTTTGTCACGCAGGTACTTTTCAATCTCTGCGCGACTCCGGGCGCGAAACCCCAAAAAAAAGACAGCGTGATTGTAAGCTTTGTTTCGTTCATCCTGATTTTTGAACGCTTCAATTTCATCATCGCTTAGATATTGGCCTTTTCTAAGACCGGTCGCAACCAGAATTGTGACCGCAAAAGCGTATTCGTCGTTCAGATAAACGTTGACCCGTTCTTTATTGCGTTTTTGAACTTGTAAAGCTGTAATTGTACCGGCCATTGGGTTGGTCTCAGGTTTTTTGGTTTCAAGTTGAGGCGGATAGCAAGAAATAGTAAAGAAAATTGGTTGTATTAGAATAATGCTACCACGTAATCATAGGGAAGGCAATATTTTAGGAGGACGCGTTTTTGTAACGCCACTTTTTTGGCTCATGACTTGTGACCTATTTTCTCAGCAAGGAGGCTATGATAGAATTAATGGTGTATTCGTGTAAAACAAAGGAAACCAATGACTCACGCAATTCTTATTACCCAATGTTTACAGAATGATTTTGTTAAACCGCTAGGCCGTTACGATGCTTTACCCAACATGCTTCACGTTGGCTTTGACGAAGCCCGGCGATTGATGGGCGAGACTCCGTCCGAGGGACCGGTTGCTCTTACTATGCAGTGGGCTTACCGGCAGCCCTCCGATAAATTGACCATCATCCACATCCGAGACTGGCACGACCCTGTCGACTCATTTCAAGCCGAACACCTGCGCCAATTTGGAGCGCATTGCCTGGTAAACACCGAGGGGGCGCGTTTTGCCTTCCCCCAATCCAATCCAAATCGACTTGTCATTACAATAAATTCGCCTGGCTTAAATGATTTTGTAGGCACCGCTCTGGCCGGGAGCTTGAGTTCGTTTGCAGGGCAGCCGGTTAAGGTGGGGTTAATGGGCGTTTGGACCGAGGCCAAAATCACCTTTTTGGCTTATGATTTACGCGCTCGCTACCCGGATATGCAGTTGGCCGTTTGCTCTGCGCTTACGGCCAGTTCCTCGCGGGCGCACCATTTTATGGCTTTGGAGCAGTTGCGTCGCTTGTTGGGGGTTACAGTTTACCCTTCTATTGGCGAATTTACCCGCTTTCTAAGCCAAACCTCGGTCGAGATGTTATTGCCAACCCCCAACCACATTGACCTTCCGGAGATTACTATAGATGGCGAGGCTCAGGTTAGCGATACGGATCGCAATTTAATCCGTTACCTGTTTAGAGATTGCCGGCAAGTGCGGCTATGGACGTTGGATGGCGGTTTTTCCGGCAATCTGGTGCTGGGTAGCCAGAGTGTGGACCTGCACGGCCACCGGCAAGTGTCGCACGTTGTCAAAATTGGCCCTCAGAGTCCCATCGGCCAGGAGCGGGCCGCCTTTGAGCAGGTTGAAGGGGTGTTGGGCAATAATGCCCCGCGCATCGCTGAGTTTGCCGATTCCGGCGGGCGAGGGGCGCTAAAATATCGCTATGCGGCTATGGGCGGCGGTTTTTCCAGTACCTTTCAAAAGATTTATTGCACCGGACTCTCGCGTAAAAAAACGGAACGTTACCTGACAATGGTCTTTTCCGAGCAACTGGGTCGCTTTTACAGCGCCGCCACGCGGGAGCAATCTAACTTGCTGGAATATTACGGGTTTAAACCGGATATGGCTCCGCGAGTGCGGGGCCTGGTAAAAAATGTGCTGGGACAAGCGACCGAAGCCCCTACCTTGCGCTTACCCACCGATCACGAAACTCCAAATATTTATCTGTTTTATAAGCAAGAGTTGGCAGAAATAATACCCCTGGCCGGCGGCTCCAGCTATTTCTCGTACATTCATGGCGATTTAAACGGAGCCAACATTATCATCGACGCTCATGATAACGTTTGGTTGATTGACTTTTTCCACACCCATCGCGGGCATATTCTAAAGGATTTAATTAAGCTGGAAAATGATCTGCTTTACATCTTCACGCCGGTTAACAACGCCCTTGATTTGGAACAAGCTCTGCGCCTGACCGACTGCCTGTTACAGGTTGAAGACCTGGGCCGGCCGTTGCCCAACGTTGAGACAACCGGCTTAACCCATCCAGAAATGCGGCCTGCGTATGACACTATCTGCTTTATACGCTCCTTTTATCCAGAGCTGGTTCAGGAAGACCGCGACCCTTTGCAACTTTTAATTGGGCAACTACGTTACGCCGTGCATACGCTATCGTTTGAAGAGTCGAATGAATGGCAAAAACTGTGGGCGCTCTATACCGCCGGGTGGTGCGGAGCCAAGATAACCGCCCGGTTAAAACGGAACGGCCCTTTGCGCGTCGATTGGCTTGACCGTGAGCGCACGGGGGCAGGGCGGCTAGGGTTGACTCTGCTGCCGGGTCGCAAAGATTATAGCCGCTCCCTGCCCGACGACTTGACCGCGCTCAAAACTCAGGGTGTAAGCCATGTGGTTTCACTGGTAACTGACGATGAACTTAGCGCTTACGGCGTTAATGACTTGCTCAATGCCTATGAGCGGGCCGGTTTTTTGCTGCGACGCCTGCCCATTTTGGATCAAAGCGTTTGTTCTCCGGCAGAGATGGCCGACCTTGTAGCGTGGCTGGCCCATCATCTGGCTGAGGGGGCCAATATTATGCTCCATTGCGTGGGCGGTCTGGGCCGGTCTGGACTGGTCGCTGCTTGTTATTTGACATCGCAAGGTTTAACGGCAGAAGAGGCCATTGAGGAAGTGCGCTGCGCTCGTTCGCCGCGAGCCATCGAATCGGCGGCGCAGGAGGCGTTCATCCGCAACTTTGCAGACTCAAAGAATTGGAAGGAATAATTGATTATGGCACAACAACCCAAACATATAAAAGGCGATGGGATAAACACCCCGGACTTAAAGTTATTTGTTGGGGCGTACATGACAGTCACCTATTGGCAAGCCGACCCCAAAAATAATAAGCAGTCAACAATTCACATTAAAAGTGATGGCGGGCCTGCTGATTCGTCGCTTGTTATTCACCCAAGTAATGTTGATCAATTAGCGCAAGTGTTATCTTTTATCAACCAGCAAATCTATTAACAGTTAAATATAGCGCGGCAAGCCGCAAATTAACAATGAGCAATTAACAATGAGCAATTAACAATGAACAAATGATTCTCGCGGATAACGCAAATGTTGCGAGGTAATACTATATTGAGGCTCTTGATGCGTGTTGATGAGTCAACGTCTCGCCGTACCCTGTAACAAACGGCAAACAAGCAATTTGGCGGTAAAACTTTTAACTTGCGACCTGCAAACTTGCAACTTGCGACCATTTGGCTTAAGCTCCTTGAAATCTATGCTGACCTATGCTGATTTCTTGGAGAAGCGTTTTAGATAATTAAGAGTAGTGTCGTGTCAAGGCTAAAATGATAGGTAGTATAGCCCCTTGTGGGCGTTATTTCAAGCATAAAACGGGCACAAGGCCCGATGCTACAACCTATCAAAACACGCTTGACACGACAGTAGGTTGGGTTGAGTGGGTTGTACCAGACGGTATCGGTTAAAATTTTGTTGGGTTTCGCTAAATTATATGCCATAAATTAGCCAATGAAACCCAACAACAGCCTTAATTAACAGTAGATTTTTGCTCAACCCAACCTACACCAAAAACTTCTTTTTAAAAGCGTTTTATCAGGCATAGGCAGGTTATTTAGGGCGCTAAAGGTTATAAAATGACGAGTTTTGCGTTGTTGGTTATCATCGCTATGATTGGCGGTATAGCAGTGGTGCTTCAAGCCCAGTTTACCGGTTTAATGGACCAGGGAATAGGCTCAATTGAAAGCGTGTTTATCACCTATTTTGGCGGGGGGACAGTAATCGGCATTTTTATGTTGATACTGCGTGGCGGAAATTTGGCGGCCTGGCAAAATGTACCCTGGTACGCGCTGGGAACAGGTGTTTTGGGCCTGGTGATTATTGGGACTATTGGCTACACTGTACCCCGGTTGGGCATGGTAACTGCGTTTACTCTTATTGTAGCCACGCAATATATCCTTGGGGCGCTGGTAGATCACTTTGGCTTGCTGGGAGCAACCGTGCGACCACTTGATGTGCCTCGGCTGGTGGGGATGGCTATTCTTTTGGTGGGTGTCTGGTTAATTGTCCGATAGAGATTGAGGCGCTGTAAAACATCAGGTAAACCCGAAAGGTCTTAAAAACCTTTCGGGTTTTTAGTTCAGGACCAAAACTGACAAGAAAAGCCGGCGACTGTATAATTTTCTCCGCCTACTTACTTGCCGTTTTGCGTAGGCAAAAGTTATTACGGTTTAAGCGCCGCCAAGCAACTGTTTTGAGGCTAAAAAGATAACCAGAAGACATAACACAATTGTCGGTGAGAGAAAGTGTGATAAAATATTGACATTAATAAGGGAGCATCCTTACTTAGAACTTGAAAAAGAATAACTTCCCGCGCAAGAAAATTGAAAGCGGGTAATTGGTAATTGGTAATTGGTAATTGGTAATTGGTAATTGGTAATTACTAATTACCAGTTTCATAAGGCTGCGGGATTTTATATTTTTATGAACCCTTAAAGGGCTGTTGTAACAACCAGACTGAGACACGATTAATATGACTGCTGACATTTTTTCTCGCGAGCAAAGTTGGCCCAAACAGGCTAAACTGGATTCGCTATACACCGACCTGGCTCGCTTAAGAAAACGAGAAGCGAGTTCTATTGAAACTTCTGGAACCATCCCGGAATTTGTTGTTAACCAAATTAATGAGATTCGCCATGAGATAGCCAATCTTGAAAGCGAACTTCTGACTTTTGAGGATGGGGGGGTAAAACCGTCGGCAAAGGCGCGGGCGGAAGTGTTGGCTCGCAAATTTTATCAACAAGCCTTTGAGGCTGAAGAAAGCGGAGATTTTTCTAAAGCGGAGAAACTATATAAAAAAGCCGCGCGTCAAGGTCATCGGGATGGGAGCGCGGCAGCGCACAGCGTTCGCTATTTAAATAAGGCCGCCAAAGATAAACCTGGCGCTACTTTGTGGATGCCAAAATCTTCTGGTCGAGCCAGAAACCGTTTGTGGATTGGCTTGGCGGCGCTTCTGGTTTTTGCGCTGATTGTGGTTACGGCCTGG
>JAJRVO010000529.1 GCA_024277275.1 Chloroflexota bacterium | reverse complement strand
GCTAAAGTGGCTAAGGAGTACCAATCCCCCGCTCATAAGCTCAATGGACGTGTTTACCACGACAATTGGTTACATAATCTCCTCATTTCGGCCTCTATGGGAGGTTTTCGCCAGTGACCACAGAAAACGTCAGAACCAGCATAATTTCCCTACCCAAATTTATAAAATATCAAGGCAGACTCTAATTTACTCCTGCATTTTGGCAAAATCATCATCGCTAATTAGGGTGACAACTCGAAAACCTTCGGCGTATGCCATCTCTTTGCCCTTGGCAATTTCAGCCGACCATTCTTTGATTCTCGGCTCCGGGTCCCAATCTGCCATTTGGCTGGTATGCTTTTTTAAGGCTTCAATTTTTAGGTCGATGGTTTCACTGATATTGACAAAGGTGTCGCCTTCGCCAAAGCTGGTTGCATAAACTTTGCGGACTTTGTGGGCCGTTAACCCCTCCTCGGCCAGTTCTTCAAACAGGTTGGGTTGTCCTGCCGCCGGAAAAACAGCATCAAGAGCCGCGCCGGCCGCAGCCCGGTGGTCGGGGTGGTTGATGTAATTATCGCGTGCCCAGACAATGGTCGGATCGCCTGTAATGACCACCTCCGGTTTAAACCGCCTGATTTCACGCACCAGCCGCTTTCGCAACTCCATCGTGTTTTGCAGCATACCGTCAGGTTCTCGCAGAAAAACCACCTCTTTTACCCCGACGGTTTCTGCTGCCGCAAGTTGTTCCGCTTCTCTAATTTCAGCCGCTTTGGCTTTGGTCATACCCGGCTTATCAATGCCGACATCGCCGCTGGTGCAAAGCACATAAGCCACTTTGGCTCCTTCTTTTACCCAGCGGGCCACGGTTCCGGCGCAGCTAAACTCAATGTCATCGGGATGAGCCACAATGACCAATGCTTTTTGGGGCGTGTAATGTTGGTTCTTCATAAATATTTTCTGTCTCCTCATATAAAATGATGATTGATGAACGATGAATGATGAATTTTTATTGAGCCGGCGTCGCTCCAGCCTCCGTGGTCGCAGGGTCGGCAGAATTGCCTGTGTTTAGCCACAATGCCCACAGAATTGTGGGAAGCAACGTTAAACCGGCCATCCACCACAGCACCCCGGATATGCCCAGCGATGAGTCAAGCAAGCCGCCGGCCAAGCCAGCCGCAATTGCGCCTGTCAAGGTGAAAAAGGCGAACTCGGTGGCAAAGACCCGTCCACGCATATGGCCGGGAACTGCCTGGAACAAGAGTTGGGTTGAGAAAACCCAAATGATGCCGCCGCCGGCTCCAAGCAGCAGGTTTCCAAAAAGAACCGTGCCAAAGTTTATTAGAGGGGCGGTGATAGCCAACCCCAAGATGCCCACCAGATAGCTCAAAGTGATAGTCAAGCGTAGGGGGCGATTTCGATCTCCGGTAAAGTAGCGAACCACAATGGGGCCAACGCCGGTTCCAACTCCGGTAATGCCAAACATCAAACCAAGACTAATTCCCCCGCCAATTACAATTACAAAAACATCTTCCGCAATAGCCACTTGAGCAATCTGAACGCCAGACCACATTAACAGGGTAATGGCGGCTTTGTGCAACGAAATAACCAGAACATCGGCGTGTTGACGCAGGTAGCGTAATCCATCAAGATACTGTCTTAAGGCCGCTCCAACGGTTTTGTCCGAGGTATCCAGGCCGGGAGTTGCATCCAGTTTGATCTGGGCGATAAAGATGGCCGACACAAAAAAGGTCAGGCCATCGATAAAAAAGGCCGGGTAGATTCCCCAGGCGCCGGATACAATTCCCCCAGTGGCCGCGCCCAGGGCCAGCATAACCGACCATGTGGCGGAGCTGAGGGCGTTAGCCGCTCCAAGTTCCCGTGGCGAGGCGACATCGGGCAATATAGCGATACGGGTTGGAAAGAAGAAGCCGCTTACGCCAGACTGGATGACTGTAAGGGTATACAGCAGCCAGACGTGGCCGGCATCCCGAACAAAAAGAAGGCCAAAAACGGCGATAGCGCGAATTATATCGGTGGCGATGAGAATGTGCTTGCGGTTGTAGCGGTCGGCTACTACGCCGGCAATGGGACTAACCACAAACGGGGCCAGCATACGGATTACAAAAAGCGTGCCAATGGCCAGCCCAGACTGCGTAAGGAGCGCAAGCAGGGAGGCCGAAGCAATCAGGTTGAACCAATCGCCCAACAAGCTGATAATTTGACCAAACCACAAATAGCGAAAGTTGCGATTATGGCGAATTAGTTGGCCGTAACCAACGGTGGCGTGGCTGCCGGTTGCCGGTGTACTCAAGAAGGCGTCTCCTGTGAAAATAGTTTGGTGAGTTCATTGAGTTTGTTGAGTTAGGTGAGTAACTCACTCAACTCATTAAACTCATCCAACTCATTAAACTTTATTTTCATTCTTGTTGTCGTTCTGTTAGAAACTGTCCGACTCCTCTGAAAAGCTATTTGTGGCGTACTAACAGTGATAATTCCTGCGTATAGTTAAATTTTTGTTTCCAGAACAGTCATCATCCAATCGCACATAATCTGTGTAGCGGTATCGCTTGGCGCGCCAATCTGGTGAACGATGTCGAAATGGTCGCGGTGGGGAATCATTGCGCTTTCGACAAGTACGTTGAACGACTCTAAGGCTGCTTTCATTGCTTTTGCCTGCGTAGCGATGCCGGGCAAATCACTTTCAGCAAAAAGCAGCAAAAAGGGCGGCAATCCGGCCCGTACATAGTTTATCGGCGAGGCCGCTTCAACATCGTCTGAGCCTGCAAAGAAATCCCTAACGTCAAACGCGGCGCTGATACACAGAACGGCAACCATGTCGCTTAACTGATACCCAACCGCTTCCAGGTAGCGATTATCCACTACCATCAGGCTAACCAAATGACTGCCCGCGCTGTGACCGCCAACAATGATTCGAGCGGGGTCGCCGCCATACGTCCCGATGTTTTCTTTTAGCCAGGCAAAGGCCCGCGCCAAATCTTCAACCTGCTGAGCGTATGTTACTTCCGGCATAAGCCGATGGTCAACAATAGCTACGCCAATACCTTGCGCGGCAAAGGTTGCGCCCACGTGGGTAATCCAATCTTTGCTGCCGGATGTCCACCCTCCGCCGGAGACAAACATCAATGTGGGATAATCGTTTACGCCTTCCGGGGCGTAAATGTCCAGTACGTGACGGGGGTGGGTGTTCTCACCCGTAGTGTAAGCTATATTGCGCATTGTTTTCTACCTCGTAGCTTTTGGGAACCGGCGTCCAAATTTAGACAAAGTAATCGTTTACCCCCCTGGCAATAGAACGCTGAATTTTGCAGGTTCGACGCAGATAAACGCTGATATAATTAAAAATTCGGCGATAATCAGCGAACATCAGCGCAATCTGCGTTCTATTTTGGAGGGGGGACTGAATAATTATTAGACAAAAAGCGGTGACATCTCCAGGCGTGCCATCTCTGCTTGCATCTCTTCTGTCGATGGTCCGGCCTGGAAGCGACTGGCGGCATCCAGTACTTTGGGTAAAAGGTGAATGTCTCCCGCCGTGTTCAAAAAGATGTTTGGTCGACTCAGTACCCAATGCACGGCCCGGTCAATATCGGCCTGCTCTTCCAGAGGCTCGTACCAGGTAGAGCGAGTTTTAGTTTTATCTCCCCACGGTCTGCGTGTAAGCGATTTGATGGTTTGAACGGCCACATTACGTTCCTGGCACAAGGCAACCAGCGCTTCAAAATCGGCGGCGTATTGTGGGTTTTGCATCATCACGTAACTATAAGGCAGCAAAACCGAGTCGAAATCAAAGCGTTCCAGGGCGCGTTTGTGCATAGCGGCTACGCTTGTACCGTGGCCTGTGACCCCGATAAAACGAACCAAACCCTGCTCACGAGCCTCAATAGCCGCTTCTAGTGCGCCGCCCGGTCCCATAGCGGTCTCCCATTCATCGGGGTCTACCAGGTTATGTAGTTGCAATATATCTACCCCGGTCACTTGCAGTCTTTCCAGCGAGCGATGGAATTCATCTTTGGCCTGCTGGTAGGTGCGCTCTTCGGTTTTGGTCGCCAGGAAAAAGTTCTGGCGATGTTCAGCCATCCAGGGACCAATTCGCAACTCTGAGTCGCCATAACTGGCGGCAGTGTCAATGTGGTTGACCCCGTATCGCAAGAGGACTTCCAGGGTTTGGTCGGCTTCAGTCTGGGTAACTCTGCTCAATGCGGCAGCTCCAAACAGCGTGCAGGTGCTCATATGGCCGGTGCGGCCAAATTGTTGTTTGGCAATCATTTTTTACCCCCTGTTTTAACATTTTTTATGTTTTATATTATCTTAATATCTGGGGTTGGAGTCCAAAGCGGAACGTAGTGGAGCTTTGAAAAATAACAAAGTTCCGCTTCGCTTCACTTTGGACTCCAAATCACCCCGGATTTTTGAGAAGACACTTTTTTATCGACCCAAGAAAGTATGACTGAATCTGCCCATTTCGCAAATTTGATCATTGATTGAAACCTTTTCATAACCTTGTCAGCTACGCAACTATGAGGCATAATAGACATAATGATGATTTCTAACATAATTTTTGGGGGTGATAAATCATGAGTCAAAAATCTTTTAAAGTTGGAACGTTTAATCTTTACAATTTGGCCTTGCCCGGAGAAAAATATTATAACCGCTCGTATCCAAAAGACCAATATGAAAAGAAGGTAGATTGGCTTGCCAGGCAGCTTAATGCTATGGATGCGGATATTGTGGGCTTTCAGGAAGTTTTTAGTGAGGCTGCTTTGCAAGAGGTATTGGCAAAAACCGGCAGATACAACAATGCTACGCTACAAGTTTCTGATAGACCAGGCCGGGGACCGGCGGTTGGGCTGGTATCTTGCTTTCCCGTTCTGGGCTACTAGATTATCCCTGATTTTCCTAAAGATGCAGTACTTGATATAGATGGCGTGGAAATTCCTCTCCTTAAATTTTCTCGTCCCATACTCAAAGTTCGATTAGAAATTCGCACGGGGTTGGAGGTTTTTGTTTTTGTTGTCCATCTTAAATCTAAGCGACCCAAGATGAGCGAAGACGCCAAACCCCATGACCCACGGGAGCGATCCAAAGGCCATGCCCGGTCTCTTATGCTCCGGGCGGCTGAAACCACGGCTATGCGCCATCTTTTGCTTGATACTCTGCAAGATACATATGACCCGGTTATTGTAATGGGAGATTTTAATGATGACGGGGGTGCCGTTACCAGCAAGATTATGAGCGGTTCTCCGCCCTGGCGGAACCTGGATAGAAAAGACAAAGAACGCATTTGGGATGCGCTGTTGTACAATACCAAAGACATCCAGGCCAGACAAAGCTACCGCGATGTCTACTATACCCACGTTCATAACGGCCATTATGATAGTTTAGACCATATTTTGGTTAGCCAGGAATTTGTTCGACAGAATCCAAGTCGGGTTGGATATGTAGAGTATGTAAAGGTTTTTAACGACCATTTGGTTGACGACACATTGAGCGATGACAAGATTCCACTGTGGCAGTCGGACCACGGGCAGGTCGTTGTCACCGTTCATCTTGAAGAGCGCAGGTTTAGAAAAGGCGGCGATTGAGGATTAAGAATCTGATTTTTCCCAAGCGAAGTCTTGGAAAAAATTGTGAATAGTGAATTGTGAACTCTGAATTGTGAATGAAACTTTGATTAGCCAAAAATCATTCACAATTTACAATTGGCTATTCACAATTCACTATTATCGACAAAAATTGTCGATGTGAAAGCCTAAAACGCTAAAAGCCGGGCATTATTCATGCCCGGCTTTTGCATAAGGAGGAAAAGAGAAAACACACCTGTTATTTTTGGACAGTGGGGAGCCTGCTGTCGCCAACTGCACCTTTTGCAGAATACTTTCAGCGCAACAGGTCCCCACCGCTTGACGGGCATTAGTATACCCTTAACTGCCCGGTTTTACTTGACGTTCCAAGCACGTCTGCCCGTCGTTAATCCTACGTCAACCCAACGCCGCATCCATTACTCCGAGAGCATTGCTTCAACGTGCGCCAAGAGGCTGCTTCTGTCCAAGTCGCCCTTCGACCAGATCGAATCGGTTTGCGCGGCCAATTGAGCGCGCAAGTTTGGGCCAATTTCTTGAGCCGACACAATAATGACCGGCACGTGTTTGGTCTCCTTGCGAGAGCGGAACATTTCCAGCAATTGATCGCCGTTAATATCCGGCAAAGCCAGGTCTAAAATAATCAAGTCCGGCACATCTCTTTCTACAGCGGCCAGGGCCTCTGTGCCAGAGTAGGTCTCAATAACCTTAAACCGTTGGCCCGCCTCAAAAAGACGGCGCATCAAACGCGCATCCGAAGCATAATCGTCAACAACCAGAATGCGGGGCAATTTGAGCTGCCCAAAGGCATCCACCGGACGCTCCTCTTCCTCATCCTTAACCGCCGAG
>JAJRVO010000528.1 GCA_024277275.1 Chloroflexota bacterium | reverse complement strand
TCTGCTCTTACACCGGCAAAAATCAGCCCGACTGAGTAGTTATCGGCGGCACAGTTTCCAAAACGGGAATTGCTGGGTATTGGGTAAAATTGGCCGTTTATTCAGCCAAAAACTCACCAAACTCATTAAGCAGAGCGACACTTATTAAACTCCTATGAACTCTATTAAGCCAACAATTAACCCGCCGGATTATGGCGGGCTGCTTGGTCGGTAAAGTTAAAGTTAAGGTAAGCATGATAGTCAATTCAAGCAAAGTTGGCAAACGTGAGATAAACGTGAGTGGCTTCTCTAAATTGCGGTTTGTTGGTATACTTAATGGTGTTAAGGTATGTTATTCGATCTTATCATCCTCACAATACAATCTTCGTAGAATAGGGAGGGGTTTTGGTGTCAAATAAAGAAGGCCTCCAAAAACTGATTGCAACTAAAAATCGTCGTTTACAGAAACTCAGAGAACAACAAGCGGTCAAGGGAATAAGCTCTGACCCATCGATTCTGATAGAGATAGAAGACCTGGAAGCGGAGATTGATCAGCATGAAACAAAATTGAAAGAAATCGAGAAAACTGGGGAGGTGACGGCTGATCTTGCTTTGTCTTCAACTGGCAGTAAGCCAAAACCTAACACTCCTCAGAATTCTACCGTTTCTAAGAGTGAAAAGAAATCGTGGGCTGCCATTGTGGTTCCAATTGTGGTGGCCTTGATAGGTTTGGTGGGCGTTATTTTTACTACTGTGTGGAATAGTGGCAGTGACCCAGCTCCTCTACCCAAAATTGAGAACTTTACCTATCAGGTGCGGGTACAGGCTAAGGATACAAGCAAAAATATACCAAATGCAGTTGTTACAATAGAAGTAGGGGGCAAAGCCCCGTTGGATGGTATTACCGATTCGACAGGTTTAGCCAGAATATTTGTTAGCGCCTCTCACGCAGAACAGCCAGGTCGGTTGATTGTAGAGGCAGATGGCTACGGCAAGTACAGAAAGGAAATTGATATTACTGAGGGGACGCTGCCAAAGGATATATTGCTTGAGCCGGCCCCATAGCCATTAATGATTCCTGAATTGGGGTAATTGAGTTCATATTCAAATAATCTTTTGCGTTTCTATCTTGTACTTGGAGGGTATCACGATGAGAAACTGGTTTCCGAAATTCTGGCCAATTAAACTTCTGATTTTAGCGTTGATATTGATTATCAATTCTGCTACTGGGTGTTCAACAGCCACGCCAACACCTCAAATAACACCATCCAACTTTTCTTATCTTGTGCAGGTACAAGCAAAGGACACAGACGAGAATGTAACACGAGCGGAAGTGACCATACAAGTAACCGGCAAAGCGCCCATAGACGCCATTACCGACTCAAAGGGCATTGCCAGAATTTTTATCCCTGCTTCCTATGTGGGGCAACCAGGTTTGTTAATTGTAGATACAAAAAGATATGAGAGATATACCCAGAATATAGATTTGACCAAAGCCAGTTTACCTGATGTTGTTTTGCTTGAACCCAAACTTGTAGCTGTTGCAACTTCCCTCAAGGAGTCTGCTAAAACGCCCACAACCGCACCCACCAGTACCCCAACAGCTACACCCATCCCCCCCGCTGAAACTCTAATAGCTACCCCCGTCCCTCCGACTAACACCCCAACAGTTACCCCCACGCCAACCAACACTCCAACAGCTACACCCGCGCCAACAAACACCCCAACAGTTACCCCCATTCCACCCACAAACACCCCAACAGCTTCACCCAAGCCACCCAACAGCCCAACACCCATCCGTCCTACGCCAACGGAAACACCCGCTGTCATCGGCAGGGTGGCAATTCCTCTGGTATTAGGCGGTGAACCCAGAGTTTACATTATTAGCACAAAAGGTGTAAAGCTGGATGTTCTTGGTATGGCACGGCAACCGGATTATGCCATCAACGCTAACAAGCTAGTTGTGAATGGCGATCAAGACAAGTTGGACAAATTGCGTGTATCAGACCCAACAAAGGGTGCGCCGTTTGAGATAGGCGATCCTGGGTTAACCAACCATAGTCATCCGGCGTGGTCGCCCGATGGAACTCAAGTTATTTATGATGACGCTACCATTGATCCCGCAGGACCACACGTTTACATAAATGTCCCCAATATTGCCAGTGGACCGGGCACAGAGCTGGAAACCGGCATCGGCACCGGCCAACTCTTTGGTCAAAACCCGCTCTGGGCAACCCAAAATAGGTTTGTTTTTAGAGGCTGCAATACCTGGCAAACGGGCCAAGGTGGAGATTGCGGGATTTGGCTGATGCAAGAAAACGGTGGCACACCCTTAAAGCTAAAGGATAAACCTGATTACATTCTGACTGATATTTGTGATGATTTGCTCACCTATGTCTCAAGCGAGACTGGTAACTGGAATGTTTACACATTGAATATTGTCACCGGAGCTACCCGACAATTAACATCTAATCCTGCGGCTGATGGTTTGGCTACTATTTCACCAGATGGGCGGTCTGTGGCTTTCCTATCCAACCTAGGGGGTGTTTTGGCAGTCTGGTATGTTGGCATTAATGGCGGCACACCGCAAAAAATGTTCAATATTCGCCCAGAATGGGGAGATTTGAGGCCAGATGGCTGGTCCGAAGAGAAACTTTCCTGGGGCAAGTAACCTTTTAAGCGATACGGCGTAATTTGCCAAAGACCGAACTTGGGACTATCATTTCTGTTTGTCTTTAATCAATACGTCAATACCTTCTTTGGGTCAATGGGGATGAATGTAAGGACATTGGCAATACTAATTTTGTGGGAGAAAAAAATGTTAACCAAGAAATTTCTCAAAACTAAGCCAATTTGTGAAGTAACGTTCCAGTTACCGGCAGAAGTTGAAGCCAAGCAGGCATATGTAGTGGGTGAGTTCAACAACTGGGATCTCACCGCGACCCCGCTCAGAAAAAGAAAAGGCGTGTGGAAAACCACCCTTAAACTAGAGCAGGGACACGAGTACCAGTATCGCTACTTTGTCAATGGCGTTGAGTGGCACAACGATCACAACGCCGATAAATACGTGCCCAACAACGTTGATGGCGATAACTCTGTGGTGATCACGTATAAACACTAATCTTGAACCCGCTCCTTCTCTACTCGTTCCCAAACTCCAGTTTGGGAACGCGGTAACGAGAAAAACCCAAAAAGCGTCCTTTTGTAGCCAAAGCTACAAGGACGTTTTTTCTTTTACGCCCGGTAGACTTATAATCCCAGAGTTGATAAACCTTACAGAATAAAGGAGCCGCCTATGAAGCGGGGCTTCACACGCATCTGATGAAACCCAACAGCAGGGGTGCAAGGGTGCAGCGGTGCAGGGGTGATTTTTGTTCATTGCTCATTGTTAATTGTTCATTGGTTTCATAGGAGTATCCTTACATGCGCATCGGCATTGATATTGGCGGTACTTTTACCGATTTTGTTCTTTTTAACGAAACCACCGGCCAATTCACCACCCACAAAACCCTCTCCACCCCCCAAGACCCCGCTGAAGCCGTCCTCAATGGACTGACAGCCCAATTATCAATTATCAATTATCAATTATCAATTTCAAAAAGCCAAATCCAAAATCCAAAACCTAAAATCCAAAATCTGCACATTGTCCACGGCTCTACCGTAGCCACCAACGCCTTGCTGGAGCGAAAAGGAGCCGTGACCGCCTTGATAGCCACCGAGGGCTTCCGCGATGTACTGGAAATTGGTCGCCAAAACCGGCCCAATATTTACGATCTCTTCAGCCGTCGTCCGTCCCCGTTAGTACCGTCCGAACTGCGTTTTGAGGTTGCCGAGCGTGTCGATCATCACGGACAACCCCTTCTTTCTCTCAACCCGGCCACGCTCGACTCCCTCGTCGGCCGGCTACGGGCAGCCGGCGTAACCTCCGTAGCTGTCAGCCTGCTCTTCTCCTTTTTATATCCCGATCACGAACAGCTTATTGCCGACCATCTGCGCCGGGCGGGTTTCTCCGTTTCTCTTTCCAGCGAAGTCTTGCCTGAGTTCCGCGAGTACGAGCGCACCAGCACTACCGTGGTCAATGCCTACGTGTCGCCCGTGATGGACCGCTACCTGGAACGGTTGGAAAAAGAAAGCGGCGCCGCCGATTTCAGGGTGATGCAATCCAACGGCGGCAGCATCAGGGCCGGCCAAGCCAGGCGCGAGGCCGTGCGCTGCGTGCTGTCCGGCCCGGCGGGAGGCGTGGTTGGGGCGCGCTACGTCGCCGAGGCGGCGGGCTTCAGCCACCTGCTTACGTTTGATATGGGCGGCACCTCCACCGATGTCTCTCTCTGCGCGGGCGACATCCAGGTGACGGCCGAGTCGGAAATTGGCGGGTCGCCTATCCGTATCCCTGTCATTGATATCCACACGGTTGGCTCCGGGGGCGGCTCTATTGCCTATGTCGACGCGGGGGGCGCGTTGCGCGTGGGGCCGCAGAGCGCGGGGGCCGATCCGGGGCCGGTTTGCTACGGGCAAGGCGGCCAACAACCCACCGTGACAGACGCCAACCTGGTTTTGGGGCGACTCGCCGCCGACCAGTTTTTAGGCGGCGCAATGGCTCTTGATCTCCCCGCCGCCGAAGCCGCTCTAGCCCAACTGGCCCAGGCCGCCGGATTATCCGCTCGCGCCGGTCTGAGTTTGGCCCAAACTGCCGCTTTGGGCGTAATTGAGGTGGTCAACGCTCATATGGAGCGTGCGCTGCGGGTTATCTCCATTCAACGCGGCCACGACTCCCACGACTTTAGCCTGGTTTCATTTGGCGGCGCCGGCAGCCTCCACGCGGGCCAGTTGGCCCGCAGTTTGAACATTCCTCGTATTTTGATTCCGCCCGGCGCGGCCACCCTATCCGCCTTTGGTATGCTGGCCGCCGACGTGGTTAAAGATTACGTGCAAACCGTCATGCGCCCCGGCGACACGCCTTACGCTGATCTTGACAACTTAATCGCCCCTCTGGTTAAACAAGGCCAAACTGATGTTGTAGCCGAGGGAGTCCCGCCCGCAAACATCACCCTGGAACGCTTGCTCGATATGCGCTATCGAGGCCAATCTTACGAGTTGACCATCCCCCTAACTCCCAACTTTGTCGATGAATTTCACGCCGCTCACGCCCGCGTCTACGGCTACAGTGAGCCGGGGGTTTCCATCGAAATTGTTAACCTGCGCCTGCGGGCTATCGGACATCTCTCTCGTCCCCCCTTGTCTCGCGTAGAGGTCGAGACCCAATCCACCCCCGCCCCTTTCGATCATCGCCCGGTTGTCCTGTCCTCCGGTTTAACCGCCTTGCCTTTTTATCAAGGCGACCAACTTCAACCCGGTCATCAAATTACCGGCCCGGCCGTCATTGTCCAGCCGGATACCACCGTCTTTATTGATGCAGGAGATGAGTTGCGAGTTGACGAGTATCGAAATTTAATTGTTGATGTGAAGCGAGGTTAGCCATGCACAATCCAATCCAACTTGAGTTATTCAAAAATCGTTTTGCTTCCGTGGCCGAGGAAATGGGTATGGTCCTGCGCCGTACCTCTTACTCGCCCAACATCAAAGAGCGACTCGACTTCTCCTGCGCCGTTTTTAATGCTACCGGGGAAATGGTCGCCCAAGCCGCTCATATCCCGGTTCACCTGGGCGCGATGCCCATCTCGGTCAAAACAGCCATCGAGCGTCTCACCTTTGCTCCCGGCGACGTTGTCATTCTGAATGATCCCTTTGCCGGGGGAAGTCACTTGCCCGACATCACTATCATTACCCCCATTTTTGTTCAAGCAGAAGGTGAGACAGCAGAGGAACGGCTGGCGCGAAGGGGCAGGGGAGCAGAGGGGCAGGGGGGCAAGGGAGCAGAGGAGAATAAAAACCCTGCCCCCCCGCCCCCCCGCCCCCCTGCTCCCTTGCAGCTTTTTGGTTTTGTCGCTAATCGCGCTCACCACGCCGACGTGGGCGGTATGACCCCCGGCTCGATGCCGCTTTCTCAGGAGATTTTTCAGGAGGGGGTTATCATTCCGCCGCTAAAGCTGGTTGAGGCGGGTCAATTGAATGAAGGACTAATGGGCTTGCTGCTGGCTAATGTCCGCACTTCAGAGGAACGAGCGGGCGACCTGCGGGCGCAATTGGCGGCCAACAACAAGGGTGTCGAACGAATGCTTGAAATCATCAACCGCTACGGCCAGGTCGAGGTGAGTCATTACATGACCGGCTTGCTGGAGTATGCCGAGCGTATGACCCGCGCCCTCATTGCCGAATTGCCCGACGGCGCGTACCATTTTGAGGATTATCTGGACAGCGACGGCATTGAGCCGGAGCCGGTCAAGATTGCCGTCATCGTTACCATCAACGGGAATGAGGCTGCGGTAGATTTTAGCGATAGCGCGCCGCAGGTCAGGGGTAGCGTCAATTCGGTTTACGCGGTAACGCTCTCGGCCACGTTGTACGCCTTCCGCGCCCTGATTGGCCTGGACATCCCGGCTAATAGCGGCTGTCTGGCTCCAATTACGATCATTGCCCCGGAGGGGTCGGTAGTAAACGCTCAACGACCGGCGGCTGTGGCGGCGGGCAATGTTGAAACCTCGCAGCGGATTACCGATGTGCTGCTGGGCGCATTGGCCCAGGCTGCCCCGGAGCGAGTTCCGGCGGCATCGCAAGGAACGATGAACAACGTGCTCATCGGTGGCTGGGACCCGGAGCGACAACAACCCTACACTTACTATGAAACCATCGCCGGGGGGATGGGGGCCGGGCCGGACGCCCCCGGAGCAGACGCCACCCACTGCCACATGACCAACACGCTCAACACACCCGTTGAGGCCCTGGAATATGCCTACCCGTTTCGCATACGGCGGTATGAGATTCGGCATGGTTCCGGCGGCGCGGGTCGACACCGGGGGGGCACGGCGTTCGGCGCGAGATGGAATTGTTGCATGACACGCATATCACGCTGATAACTGAACGGCGCAGATTTGCGCCCTATGGAGCGCAAGGGGGCGAGTCGGGCCAGATGGGGCGCAATCTCTATATTCGAGATGGCGTTGAATCGGAATTGCCCGCCAAAGCTAATTTGATGTTGCAAGCGGGCGACGTGTTGCGGATTGATACGCCGGGAGGCGGCGGGTATGGCGGCAATCAGTAATCAGCGCCCCAGACCGCAGAGGTTTCGGCAAACTTGTTTGCACAACCTCTGCGGTCTTCAAGGGGTCAGAAACACCTTGTTTCTTAGTAGTAATCAGTGGTCATAAGACAGACGATGTATTCTAATCTCCTTCGCGCCAGCCTCTCTAATCTCCCCTAAGCCGGGCAGATGTCGCTAACCAGGACGGAAAAATCTACCAATGTTTCCGAGCTGGTTTGGTCATCAGGACCAAAAACACCGGCAGAGGCGTAGGCTTGGCCGCGCAGCACGTTGATTTCCACGGTGCGGGCGTCGGGGTCTATAATCCAATACTCTTGCACGCCGGCGCGGGCATAGATTTTGAATTTGGTGTTCCGGTCGTGCGAGGGATTACTGGGAGAGAGAACTTCTACAATCAAATCGGGTACGCCCTCGATAAAATTCTCTTGCACAATGTCGAGTCGCTCATTGGGAATGAAGAGTAGGTCGGGTTGCACCGGAGTGGCTAAATCGGGAAGAATCAGATCAATGGGAGAGAAAAAGACTTTTCCAATCGGCTTATCTTTTAGATATTCCCAAAGATACCCATAAAGTAGGGCAATCACTTCTTGATGTTTGGGACGTGGCGCAGGACTCATGTACAGTTCTCCTTCAATCACTTCGTAGCGCATGTCGTTATCCGGCAAGCGAGCGTAGTCGTCGTAAGTCCATTTGCCCTGGGAAGGCGGCCAATAGCGGGCCGGGGATGCTTTGGTGGATTGTTGGGCAATAGTTTTTACAGCCATTGCATTTTCTCCTAACCGTAATTTCCTTCGGCAATTGGTGAAATTGTAGCGGTTTCCATATTATGTGTCAACTCTCGTTTCTTGTTCCCAACTCCAGTGTAAAAATGAGTAAAAACACTCCAAAAACAGCTTAACAGCCCCCAGTATATCAAAATTGCCGGGACTGAGCAACGCAGAATGCTCTTGCTCTTTTCACTTGCATTTAAGAATTGTCTTTTATGCTGACTCGCATAGAATGATTTAAAAAAAGAAATTTTCGACTCGCAAACTATCAAAATGACAATACAAAAAAGAAAAATCGTTTCTCTTGACCAACCCACTGCGCGTGATATAAAACACCCAACCTGGAGCGTCAGCGACGTTCACGGTCAATACAGCTACAGCAACCCGCACGCCGACCTGTATCTCTACCTCAGCCAATGGTCCGATATGGAGTCGTACCTGAATGTGGGTTACTCTAAACCGGGGCAGTATCACCTGCATACTAACGCCCACCTGCGCTTGATTAACCGCCTGGCAGATGGATTGCTTGACTTGCATGCCGCCGGTCCCTACGCTGCCGAGAATCACTTGCTGGACGTGGCTTCCGGGCGGGGCGGAGCGGCCATCCACGCCCGGCGGCGATATGGATTGCAGGTAACGGGAGTCGACATTACCCCCTACAACGCCCATCGCGCCGATGACAACGCTCGCCGGCAAGAGGTTTGGCCGGAGGTGCGTTTTAATATTGGCGACTCGACCCGGCTGCCTTTGGCGGACGCCTCGTTTCCTCTGGTCTGGTCCATCGAATCTCCGGCCCATTTTCCCGACAAACGCGGCTTTTTAAAAGAGGTAGCGCGGGTACTGAAGCCGGGCGCAGCCTTTACCTTTGCCGATTTGCTGGTAGTTGACCGCGCAGCAACGGCGTCTGAGGAGAATCGGCAGATTTACCGGGAGTTTCTGCGCGTGTGGGACGTGCCCTATCTGGAAACGTTTGATAGCTACAAACAGACGCTGGCCGAGGTCGGCCTAAAACTGTGTCGAACAGAAATTGTAACCAGGTACAACCTGGATATTCTCAACAGAGATTGCGTCCTTTTTTTGTGGTTATCCAAACCTAAGTGGCTTTATAATGGTTACAAACGTTATTTAAAATGGCGCGCCGGAGCTAATCTGGATAACGTTTATCAGCATGTACTCGGCTCCCATAGGGCGTTGCGCTTGGGAATGATTGATTACGGCCTTTTTTGGGCAGTGCGTGTTTAATTTAATTTGATAGCCGCGCTAGAGCGTGTATAATAAGTTTATAGAGTTTTATGAGTGTCGCTTTGCTTAATGAGTTTGGTGAGTTGATTGTGTTATTAAAGTGGGGAGTAGGGGGAATACCTACTCCCTACTTTATAACTTTTGGCCGATTATCAGGTTTGAGTAAGGAGAAAAAAGCATGGAAGAAACCCATGAAAAGGGCGCGGCATCGGTAACAGGATCAAAGATGCGTGGTCCAATAGTTACAGTTATTTATGTTGTTTTTATTGTGGCTGCTCTGATAGGGGGCTACTATCTGTCTCTTGCTCTGGTTCCAAAGCCTAAAGTAGGGATTATCAGGCTAGAGACCACGGTAGGCGGCGCATTAGCCGAAGTTATGTCCCGCGAAATCCATTATGCTATCAACGCCCCCGATATTAAAAGTGTGGCGCTGGTGATTAATAGCCCCGGCGGCAGCGCGTCGGCAGGCCATGATATCTACTTTCAAGTGCGTAAACTAAGGGAAGAAAAGCCGGTGGTTGCCAGCATGGACCTTTTAGCGGCCAGCGCCGCCTACCAAATTGGTGTGGCAGCCAATGAAATTTACGCCAAACCTGCCTCTATTATCGGCAACGTAGGCGTTATTATGGGGCAACCCGCCCCGGAAACCCTGAGCGAGCGTTTTATCACCTCCGGCCCCTTTAAAAGCACCGGCGGCAGCGCCACGGCTTTTTTGCGAAAGCTGGATTTGCTTCACGCCGACTTTAGAGACAGCGTTGTTGCCGAACGCTCCAAAGCGCCTAACCCGCTCAAACTCACCCCCGACCAACTGGCAACCGGCGAAGTATGGATTGGCATAGAAGCTAAAGAGTATGGCCTCATTGACGAACTTGGCTCCAAGTTGGATGCCATTGACCGCGCCGCCGAAATGGCCGGCCTGACAAATTACGAGGTTGTTGACGTGCGCGCTGAGTATTTGGCTTCTTTAGAAGGGTCTTCTCTGTTCGACTCAACGATGGAGCTTTATGAAGAAATCGAGGCCGAATCTGTCGAGTTTGACCTGGCTACCCAGGAAGCCGACTGGCCCTCTTTCTATCAAATTTACATTCCCCTGGAGTAATCAATGTCTAAATCAACATGGACGACCCTGCTGGTAATTGTTGTTTTGATAATGCTGGCCTTTGTAGGCGGGCGACTAATCTACTTTAGCGGCGGGGCCAATGCCTACACCCCCCCACAACGCGATACGGCAGAAGTTGAGCTGGAAACCTCTGCCGTGTCTGCTCGGCTGGAGGCGGTGGATAACCCTGCCGTTAGCCAGGGCGTGGTGGTGATTGACTACTCTCACCGGAACGCGCTTTTTATAGACGAGCTAAATATTTTGCTTTCTAAAGTTGTGGCCCGTGGCTTTAGCTATGAAATTGTTCTGTCTAGCGCCGACGAGGAAGATGAAAATGGAAATGGGCAGGAACTGGCTAACAAGCTGCGCTATGCCAACGCGCTCATTTTACCGCTCCCCAGAACAGAGTACAGCGACGAGGAAATCACCGAGATTGAGCGTTTTGTGGAAAAGGGGGGGCGGGTATTGATTATTGGCGACCCGACCCGAACCGTATTTGTTGAAGCCCTCAACAGCATTGCCGGCTCATTTGGCATTATTTACGTCAACGATTATCTATACAGCCTGGAAAACAACGATAACAACTATCGCAACGTGGTCTACACCAATTTCAAAAAAAGCCCCCTTACCCAGGGGTTAAGCGAGAGCGACAAAGTTATTTTCTACTCCGGGGGGTCTGTTAACGCCCCCGGCCATGAAATTATTTTGGGCGACGAAACCACCCACTCTTCTATTAGCGAAGGCGGGCGTACTATGGCGGCGGCTGTCCTTACGGCCAACGACCAAGCGTTGGCTCTGGGCGATTTGACCTTTTTTGGCGAACCCTACAGCGCCGCCGAGAACAACGGCACGTTCATCAACAACATTGCCGACTTTTTAACCGGCGGTGAACGCAGCTACGAGCTAAAAGATTTTCCCTACTTTTTCAATCCCAATATCGACGTGGTTTTTGACGACACATTGGTTTTTAATAGCCAGTTTGAGGATTCTGTCAAGCTAAAGGAACTTTTAGAAGAGACCGAACGAACTGTTGCCTTTACCGATGAAATTGGAGACAGTAACGACGTGGTTTTTGTGGGGCGTTTTGACGAGACAGAAGCGGTAGAAAAGTTCCTGGAAGAAGCCAATATCTCGCTTATCAGGCAAGAAGAAGAGGATACGGCAGAAGAAGCAGCGCCGGTCGATGAAGAGGAAGAAAATGGAGAAGAAAAAGAAGAGAAAGAAACCCTGGCCTTTGTCAGCGATATCCCGCCCGACGCCGACGCCGATTTTGTCGAGGGGCGCATTCAAATTAAAGATGTCGGCGAGTTAGAAATTGGCGGCTCTACTTTGTTCTATCTTCATCAAGAGACAGACCGAAACGTGCTGATTATTCTCTCCGACAATTCTGATACCAACGCTGAAGCCTTTGAATTGCTTTTAAACGGTGAAATTACTGACTGCCTGCTCAGTCACTCTATAGCTGTTTGCCAAACTGAAGAGCCGGATAAACGAATGTTGCCCAGCGTGCGCAGTAACAGAATCGACAAAATTTTGGTGGTTTCCGACGACGACGGGCGCAAGCGCGAGGATGCTCAAACCAGCTTTGCCGAATATAACAATGTCTTGAGCGCAACCTACAAAGTTGACATCTGGGTTACATCCGATGACGGCCCGCTTGACCTGGACGAGTTGCAGGAATACGACGCCGTTATCTGGACCACGGGCGACTATTGGGACGACAGCATTGATGAAGCCGACGCCGAACTGCTGGCTGAATATATAGCCGCCGGCGGCAACCTGCTTTTATCGGGGGCCTCCATTTCCTTTGACTGGGACCACACCGAATTCCTGACCAAAATTGTCCACGCCGATTATGTGACCTTTGCCGAACAAGAAGATATTGTTATGGCAATTGAAGAGCATCCTATTGCCAAAGGGTTTGAAGAAGACCAGGCCATCACTTTTGTCGACACGCCCTCCGGTGAAACGCTTGAGCCGGACGTGGTCAACCACACCGCCGACGCTCGTGTCATCTTCCAGCGCGGCCCCGATAGCAAGCAGGAAGGGGCT
>JAJRVO010000527.1 GCA_024277275.1 Chloroflexota bacterium | reverse complement strand
TACGGCCGTCACTGGTATCGGCAAATGGGAAGATCCACACTGCATCATCCCCGTCGCAACCACCCAGTACATCTACGATAGTTGTAAGCCAGTCGTTGTCATTCACCCAGGCTGTGGCACAATCCGGATCGAGTTCGATGTGGCCTTCCGGCACATCCCGGTCACCGACAGCCGCCGGAAAGATATAATAACGGCCGCCAGGAATGGGTGTGCGGAATTTACTGGCGCGGCTGCCCAACCGTTTGAGATGCTGCTTGGCCACAGCTTTGACCATACCGGCAAACCACATCAGGCTGCCGCCGCTGGCGATGTACTCGCCCACGTGCCACTCTGCCAGACTGTCTAAATCTGAGACGGAATCGGCATCGTACAGACGGTTGAGGATAGTTTCTAAACGGCCGTTCTTGATACCATTCAGGAACAATGTACTCTCCATCTCCGCCCAGGCCAGCAGGTGTTCTGGTTGAAAGAAGGGATGCAGGTTAATGAGGCTTTGCACGTCCAAACACATCTGGTCTTCGCTGTGGATGGGATTGAGGCCGATGAAGATACGGCCATCCACTAACGTTAATTCCTGCTTGGCGCTGCCGGCCGGGAACATGAAATCTACGGCCAGATCATCCACAACCAGCACGTGCCCTTTGTCTTGCCCGCCAGCGTGCAGTGTGGTTATCTCAAAGCGATTGCTGTGCAGCAGTTCGCGGCGATGGCAATCATCTAAATCGAGAGAATCTGCCAGGCGTTGGACAAAGCCCCGGCTGACCTGACCACTGCCATCCCATAAACGGCCGTTGAGGTATTCGCAGTAGTCTATGGTGACTTCATCATTGCTGAAGAAACCCCAGTAACGATACGGCCGCATCACGCGGGAAAGGCGTTTGCTCAGAACATAGCCACCATTGTGCATAGAAAGTTTCAGTCCGGTACGTTCCAGGAATTCGGTCGTATCCATGCGCTGCATAGCCATGTCGGGCACTTGTAAATCCAGCACTTTGTTGTCTTTTACCCAACGGAGAGCCTGCCCTGAGCCTGTCGAAGGGGTGGGGGGATCTGCCTGGAAAATCTTATTCAAGGCGTCCTCGTCTGCAAACGGTCGGGAAACAATCTCCCACTGCGATTCATTAGCCAGAAACGGATACACTAAACCACCACGATTGTCATCAAAACGTAAAACGGTCATCATTTTTTCTCCTATTGAATTGGGTTTGAATGGGTTGATAAGAGGGGTTAGGTTGGCTCCCCTAAAAGAAAGGCATCAGAATGGAAAGTAATCGTCACCATCAGGCGGGCAAGCTTTGCCGTAGACCACTTTGGGCAGAGGTTTTTGCCAATGAGCATAGACTCCCGGCTGGCGAATCTCATCTTCGCCCAGGCAAACAACATATCCCAAATGCAGTTTGCCCCAGAGCAAGTCTTGCTCATGCCAAGCGGGTATTGGAATGCGCACGCTGACGAACGCATCGTCGTGATCAAGGACAAAGCAATGGTTAATTTCCAAATGCAGCAAGCCTAACCGAGCGGCGTAGGCATCTTCACAAGAACCATGATGCTCCTCATAATCACGTGCCCAGCGACTGAAAATGAGACGGGAAACTAAGTCAAATAAACGTTGTGCTAACATTGAATCTCTCCTTTTTAGGGTTGAAATGAGGGGGTAGAAATGCAAAACGGCCGTTACCTGCACCCAGATAACGGCCGTTACTTATGAACTTAGATTGATTGTGGAACTTATCGTTGCCGCGCCAGATTGCGGGCTGTGCCTGATGTTTCCTTACCCGGCCGCACCCAGGCAATGTCGTAATCGGAAACGGCCGTCATCGCCGCATCTTTGGCCGACTGCATAGGATAACCGCCTGATGTAGAAAACCCAGCATTGAAGCGGGGACGCTGGCGTACATGGTAAACAGTGACACGATTTCCGTCTATGTGCTGCGACAGATAACGTTGTGCCATGGCGTCTGCCCCGGGTGCATCGCCGACGACAAACTGATGACCGGCGGCCATTACTTTGTCCAATTGTGGCTGGTAATACTTGGTAAATTCATCCTGGGATAAATCCCGATGACCACTGATAAACGCGGTTTTATCAGTCGTTTTGCCCGATGTTGTTTGCAGCCACTCAGCGGCCGCTTTGACCACATCGCCATGGCAGGGACCCGGTTTACACCAGCACACCAGCACGGTCTGGGCATCAATGGCTTTGAGCGCAGCCAAAACAGCCTCATCGCCAGCTTGGATACGTTCCCACAACCAGCGCCGGTAATGAGGTAACGTCTTGCCGCGACCGCCAAAATCAGCTCGGCTGAGCTCGCCGAACGCCTTGACTTTGAAGGGATTCGCCAGTGGGGATTGAGGCAATTCGGCATAGTTGTTGGCCCGGCCGATGTAGACCCAATGGTCGCCAAAGACCCGGTTCAACACCTGGATGGAACCGTATTGCTTGAAGTTGATTATGCCGCTATTTTTGCCGCATTCTATGCCGCATTCTATGCGCCACATGAGACAACCTCCCGGCTACGAACCATCGTTTGTTTACGTTGACGGGACGCGGCTTTAGCCAACTGATCACACCGTTCATTCATTTGGTGACCACTGTGACCACGCACCCGCTGAACGGTGATGTCAGGCTGGCAAGCCAGTTGGCGGACTTGTTGTACCAGGTCAAGATTGGCTTTGGCACGGCCGTTGTTCAAGATGGTGACGACATACTGCGAATCCGTAACCACTGTCACTTGGCAGCGGCGGTTGAGGGCTTGTAGACCAGCAATGACCGCTTGCAGTTCCATGCGGTTATTGGTGGTGTGATCCGAACTGCCGGTGATTTCTTTGAAACGGCCGTTGCATTGCAAAATCGAGGCATAACCACCTGGACCGGGATTACCAAGACAGGAACCATCCGAATACAGAAAAACATGTGGGGTAGACATTGAGCAAATCTCCTTTAACTATGGGGTGGGCGGATAAACAAAAAGGGCTGGCAACGGACGAATCCATTACCAGCCCTTTCTCACCCCGCCCACAGCCGTAGGCTGTCATGCTTTAGCAAGCTAGGAGGCTGCTCAGTTTTGTGGATGTTTCAATAGAAGGTTATTTCGCATAGTAGCAAAGCTGCGCTACTGAAGAATTCTGCTCCTGTCGCTGCTTTTTAGCCAATTTCACCAATCGTCGCTGCTGTCTCTGTTCGCGCATACAAACCCGGCAAATGTGTTTTGCGTGTCCTTTGCCGCTAAACTTCTCATTCGCGCGATAACGACTACAGACCCAGCAGTAATGACCCTGCCGCTTTTTGCGTTTCCTGCTCATTCAACTTCATCCCGCCGTGTAGCATCTGCCCAGGTGCCCAGAAAATCCAATACGGTCTGGTATTGTTCTTGGTGAATGTTCTTATAACTGGTCACGAAAAGGAATCGGATCGTCGTGTCTTAGCTATACCAGCGGATGTTGATCTAATACAAGAATACTTGGAAAAGAAGCACTCTCTCACATATCAAAACGGAAGATCATCGTCTGGCTCTTCACCCGTTTCAAGCTTTTTTCTAGACTCAAGATACGACTGTTCACTAATCACCGGCCTGCCGGAGGCTTCCTCAAATGATTTGCGGGCAACCCCAGCGTTTTTGCCGCCTTTTTGGGCTGCCTTTTTATTTTCCTCAAATCCTTTCGCGTCTACATCCTTGATCTCCTCAACAGTTGAGGCTTCCCCTAGAATGGTGAAGGCGAGTTCAAGCGGTGTCATGTGATCGCGCAGGTTTCCCTTCTTGATATCTTTTAGATCTTTGTGAGCTTTCACACCTTATTTTTGTACAAACAGAGGGCATTTTAACTTTTTCATTCAAACAGAGCCGGTTTCAACTCACAAAAGTAGGCCAAAACCGGTCATTTAAGGCCATTACGAGTTATCATCGGAAAACTTCATTAGACTTAGCGTTAAAAGGAGATTTCCCATGACTGTCCAATTTGACCTTACTACCGAGAATTTCAATACACAATACGCCCCTTTGGGACTATTGTTAGCACTTTACAAACAAAAACAGGTTCTACAACCATTAGAAAACGTAACAACAACGACCAAAATCGTTGATTTCTCTACGTCGGACAAACTCCAGCAAATATTAGTGAGCATTTTAGCTGGATGTGACACCCTTTCCGAAGTTAATACTCAACTAAAAGGGGATCCGATAGTACGATCCGGCGGTTGGGTGCGCTTTGCCGATCAGTCTACCTTGTCGCTGGCATTGGATTCCCTAACTCTAATGAATATTGAGCAACTCCGTGCGGCTACGCGCCAAATACTGCAAACACATGGAGCAACAACAGTTCACGATTGGCGCGGATTCCTATGGCTTGACTATGATTTAAGTGGTTTACCCTGTGGTCGGCAAGCTGAAGGAGGCAAAAAAGGGTATTTTAGTGAAAAAAAACGTTACCGGACGACAATTAGCCCGTGTTAGCGCTATTGATCACCAAGAAACCATCTGGTCAGAGGTGTTCCCTGGCAACCGACACACAGTTAAATGCTTGCCTGATGCGCTGAATGGAGTGCAAAGTTCATTAGAGTTATACGAAAAGCAACGTCGGCGAACGGTGTGGCGAATGGATGGTGGTGGAGGAAGTGATGCCAACTTCCGTTTATTACTCCAACAAGGATATCAACTTCATGCAAAAGGATTGTCTAGCAGCCGTGCCGCGGCTCTGGCAAAGAAAGTTCTGCGGTGGGATGCCTATGCAGATATATGGCTTGGTGAAGTCGAGCCTACTTTTGATTTAGGGCGACCTGTTCGTGTTTTTGTCCAACGTCGTCGCAAAAAAGAGCAATTTCTACACAATTATTTCGTGAGTACCCTGAAATTACCCTCAAAAATGCACTTTTTGGCTTACTATAATGATCGCGGAGGTGCTGAGACTGAACAATTTCGGGAAGACAAAAGCGGATTAGCGATGGCAGTTAGACGTAAACGCTCTCTAGCAGGGCAAAAGGGTTACATTTTATTGACCGATTTAGCTCATAATCTGCTTGCCGATTTCAAGCTTCACGCTTTGGAAGGGTCTCGATTTGAGGGATATGGAATCAAACGAATTGTCCGTGATTTGCTCTGTATGCCCGGTTTACTCGTTTTTGATGGTCAAGAACTGGTTCGCATTGAGTTGCTAAGTCAAAAGCAAAATGCGCCTGACCTGTTAATTTGTTTGGAAAGGTACTATTCTATGCGGTTTTCTTGAGTTAAAACCGCTTGTATTTGAAGGAAAAAGTTAAAACCCGCCGAGTTTGTACAAAAACAAGGTATTAGAGCAAATCTACGCTCGATTGTCGCACACCCGAGATGTTTATATTTCAGAATCGCGCATCATCTTTATGGTTGCGAAGCGCAATTTGATTTGACCCAGTAACTGACAGGGCTGTATTTCGATTTTGGCACAGGCATTCTGTCTCGGTTATTTTCTGCTTTCAGTTTGAACTGTCTGCAAATTTCAGACTGTTCAACACCAGACTTCGCTTTTTCTCACCGTTTCATATCATACCAGTAATTACGAGGTTTCGATCTGGCCGTTAATGCTTAAATGACATCAACAACAGCGTACCATCATTCTCCGGTTTCTTCATCCAAAATCCGCCGAATTCGGTATCCCTCAAATTGTAGTTGAGCCAATGCCTTGTTATCACTCATCATTTACCCTCAAGATGTGTGTCCGTAGGTGACAGGGAATTTAGAGAATCGTTTAGCGTATCCGTAACGGACACGCTAAGGATACGGGCAACTTTTAGCATAATTCCATTGTAGTTGGTTTGCCAGGTGATTATAGCACGGATGTTCATTTTGTATCTAACAACTCACTATCCGGTCGCCAAAACTGCCATTCCTGAACATCCTTAACGGGCATGACCAGCGCATATTTGCCTCCACTGGATAGCTCTAATGCCTGGTTGCTCCCGTACAGGTTGAGACACACAAAGCCCTCCTGGCCGGCAGCAGCTTGCTTCAGATTCTCCGCACTGACGACGATAGAAGCGACCGGTTCCCCTTGCGGCAAGGTGGTGGTGAAGGGGGGGATGTCACTGGTTTCATCTACCTGGAATAAGCCTTCTTCGCTCACTGTCACCCGGCCGCTTTTCTCGGTGGCAACATCAAGGGCGTGTAGGCTGTACCCATTGCTGCCCCATATCTGTTTGCCATCACTGTAAACATGGGTCAGTTGGTTATCTTCTTGGGATGTGGCTTTTTTCAGCCACGCGAACCATTGGGAAATTATCTCTTTCATTATTCATCTCCACAGTGCATTTTCAACGCCTGGCGTAAAAATCGAACGACAGCGTTGATCTGGTCTATGTCTGGATCAGGATACCCCAGCGTTTTCGCCATCGCCAGTAAATTCCCCCCATAAATTTGGTTGGGGTACTCCTGGGAAAAGCCGGCGCCATATAATTTCAAATTCCGCTCGATAACTTCTTTCTGCTCTGGCGTCGGGCATTGGGGGTCTACAACGGCCGTTTTCACCCCCACGCCTAACCCGGGCAAGGACAGTTGGGTTATTTTACGAGCAAATAAGAGGATAAGCAGGGCAATAACGGCCATTAACAACAGCCAGTTGAGCAGCCGACCGATACCGGACGGCCATGACGAAGTGATATTCATGATATTTTCTCCTGGGGATAGGTAGAGGTAGAGGTTAGCTTCCTCTATCTCAAAGAGGATAAATCTTGCAGTCAGGGTTGTTTACGATTTGGCCGGCGATACGGTTGTCCAGTCGAGCCACTTCATAAGCTGTCGTCATCACCAGCGCCAATTGGTGCAGAGAGCGATGGCTGAGAAGCTGGTACAGTTTCTCCTGTGACCAGGGCGTGCGGTTTTCATGTCCCATATCTTCCAACACCAACAGCGGACTGTTACAGATGGTGCGGAAAGTTTCGTCATAAGTGTGGCTGTCGTAGGTACTGCGGATTGCATCCAGTAGATCTGCCGTATTGGTGAAGCTGATTGGCTGGTGTTGCGCCAGACGAGCATTGGCTACGGCCGCCGCCAGATGGGTCTTGCCGCTGCCCGACTTGCCTGTCAGCAGCAACCATCCCTGCGGGTTACGGACAAACTCCTGGCACTGAGCCTGGGCGACGGATTGGTTGCGATTAACAGCGACGAAGGTTTGGAATGTCATGCGTTGCAAACCGGGGGGTAAACAGCTTGCCCCCGCGAAGGCGTGGGGGCCGTTCTGTAGCAAAACCCGTTCCCGTTGCGCGGTCAACACGTCCTCGTAACAACGACAGGGAACGGCCCGCTCAGACACGCCGTTCGTCACTGGAATGATAAATTTCATGTCATGACAGATGGGGCATTCAGGCGGTAGTTGTGGCTGCAAGAGGGGTGTTTGTTTTGTGGGGGTGGCTAATAACATAGGCAGCCTTCTCACACGGCCGTTTGCTGCTGGTAATACTGCAACAAAACGTTCTTTGACGGTGGGACGGCACCTTTTGTCTGCTGGTAGCGAGTATAGGTGTTGCATTCTGTCTGGTTGTTGGCGGCAACTGGTGTGCCATCACCATAAAGCAAGGTCTGAGGTGGGGAGTTGTTGCCGTTTTGTTTGGCGTGTCCGTCCTGGGAACGGCCGTTGGTGTTGGCGGCTGGTAACGGTTTGGCTGTTGTTGCGGTTGGGTTGCCTGTCTTGCGTGTCACGGGACGGCCGTTGTTGGCAGCAACAGTAGGCGGTTTGGCCGTGCCATTTGGCTTTAGTACGCCATTTAGCGGTGTCGTCTTGATGCCATTGGCCTCGCTTGCCGCAGTAATCCGGGGGTCTGTACTGAGCGGAGTCGAAGTACCTGTGCTGAGCGGAGCCGAAGTATATGGAGGTGGCTTGCTAACCATATTCTGGTTGACCATCATGCGCATCACATCCCAGGCATGGATATAGGCCAGAACAGAAGCGCCCATACGTCGGGCTTCGTACAACTTGAAACCCACGTTCACCTCGACTTTAGCCGGGCCGTTGGGTTTAATCGCCCCCGTATTGGTTAACTTACCAGGGCCAGTCTTGAGTTCGATATATACGTTTCCGCCTTTAACAGCGACGGACAGTACCCGACTAACTGCACCGTTTCCATCTCGCGGCGGTGTGCCTTTATATTCCTTGTGAGCAAAGCCCTGTTCGCCGCGAGCCAACGCGCTAAAGACGACACGGGCATCGGCAATGTCGAAAAAATGGTGACAGTGGGCATTCATACCCTGATTTCGCCTATAAGTGCCGGCAAAAAGTCTAATCTTGCCATCACCGAGCCCCAAGGCGTCTTCCACATGCAGGAAGCGGGATTGGGTAATGTGTGTATGGATACGGACACGGGTGGGGGGTGATTGATTATTCATGGGATTATCTCCTTGTGTGAAGAGGTTGTTCAATAATTCAGGGGGTATACTGGACAGAAGCGAGCTGGGGTTGTCAGAAACAGTCCCGGCTGGGGTTGATTGGCGGTCTGGATGAACGCCACGCCGCAGGCTAAACACCATCTCTGGCTCAACATCAGATTGAGAAAGGCGCACACTAAGCATTGTCGAAGTATATGCTTTCAGACAGTCTTCAATGGGGATCATACCGATTCCTTTGCCCTCGTTTGTAGGAGTGCTTTCCTCTTGTGCGCGGCTCTACAACTGCAAACTCTGCCGGATGCCACCGCGTACCTGTCGCTGCCACTGCTGCTGCATCTGAATCCGTTTCGCCACAGCCAACGTCGTCACAGGCGTTTCATCCGGGACACGCTCCCACGCAACACCGTGATACTGTTCATGGAGCAGATCGCCACTGAACATACGAAATTGATGGCTCCCCGGATATGATTCGACTGCCCAGACAATCCAGCCAATTCCCGCTCCAGGATTGAGATAAGGTGATCTGGCAATCTTTATGATTTTGGCCTTGACCACCTTGATAACCAGCCGATGTACGGGGAAGATACGTAATTCTTCCGGCGTGGCATATTGCATCCCGTAACGGGCGATCATCTCCTCGTCCGAACAGGGGTATGGCGATATTGAAGCTGCTGGCGATGGTTCTGGTTTTTCTAAACCAACGACCAGGCGGCGAAATGATTTGCTTGTAACGGAGCGGTTCATGCTGCCTCTCAGTTCTCCTCAGGCGGTTCGGCGCTGGATAAAGCATTATGAGCCAGAATGTGGTGTCGTATCAAATACCAAGATGGGTTGTGTTGTTCCAGCAGTTGGAACAACTCCCACAAAACTGCATACAGTACCGGCGCAGCGGCCATGAAATAAGCTACACGTCGGCGGCGATGGGTTTGGGGGATAATATGGCTGGAACTCAGAGAGAGTTTGGCAGGGCCAAAGTCAGATTGGTGGCAGATCGTCCGGTTGGTGACATCAGAAAAGGCATCGTCTGTTTCCTCGATGACAAACCAGGGCGTGTCCAAATCATCGATTTTGAGCTGATCCATGGGGGTCTCCTTTCAGCAGAAAGGGTTGGCATCCAAGAATGAAGGCCAACCCTTTCGCAAGATAGATTTTTCAGTTTTGTTTGTTCAACTGCTTCCGACCAATTGCCCGATGAGCAAGCGTGGGCGAGGTATGGGTGGTCGCTTATCGTCTGCTTCATGTTCTGGCTCGTCCCCATTCCCATTGGAATGACCATTCCCGTTAGGCTGAGGATGGCTCTTGTTACGGCCGTTGTGACGGCTATCTTCCGTGATGGGGATGGTTGCAGATTTGCCATTAGTAGCACGGTCGTTAGTGGTATGACCGTTGCCAAAGAGAAGCGATTGCTGCTGCCCGATAGGTGCGGGATCATCCACAATTTGCGCCTGCTGCACCCACTCAAAGGTATCGAGTGGTTCGGCGGGGCTCACCGGAGCCATACTAGATGCCAGCGTTTGCTGAGGCTTGGCCTGGGGAATCAAGGTAACGTCAATGATGGTTTGGGTCTCATCTTTGGCGAGAATTTCTGGCTCATCATCCACCATTTCGTACTCGCCAATGACCGTGTTCGCCTGACGCAGGCTGGCATTGGCCTCGGCAAACGCTTGTTGCAAGCTCTGGGTGTTCACTTCGGCGTCGCCGGTAACTATTCGGGCCAGCGTGGCAACGATGTCGCTGCCCGTGATACTGTCCAGTTCGGCTAGGCTATCATCGCTGACGGTATCTCCGTTGACACGCTGGGCAGCGGCCACTTTAGCCGCCACCAGGTAGAGCGCCTGCTCCTGAATGGTGGCGGTGTAGGCAAAGTAATACACTTTGACTGGCTCGGTTTGTCCAATACGCCAACTGCGGCGGCTGGCTTGCAAAACGGTGTAGACGGAGTAATGGGGCGACATCCAGACGATGGTGGGGAAGTCGAGCAAATCTATGCCTGTCTCTACTTTCTTGGGATGGCTGATAATAACGTCCATGCCGGCCTGTACTTGTTTCTCTATCCACCCCTCCCGCTTGTTGGGTGCAGCGCGGAGGATGGCGGTCTTCAATCCAGCTTCTTCCAACATCCGTTTCCACTCCGGTTGAATGTCGAGGGTATCTGTTTGCAAGCAGAGCAGAAGGACTTTACGCCCTTCGGCTTTCTCTTGTTGGCACAATTCGATGATTTCCGCTTCTTTCGGCCCCACGAAATCCTCCGGCAAACCGGGAATAGACGCCACCACCTCGCCGGTACGTGGGTCGCTGACCGCTTTGGCGCGGCGCGGCGAATCCGGCCAGAAGAGGAGGGCATAAAGATAGGCCGACAGCAGGGATTTATCTCCCCGTACCAGCCGCTCCTGGAGTTCCCCTTTAAGCTGCTCCTTGAGCGATTCGTACAACATCGCCTGCTCTGGAGCCATCGGTATTTCTACCGGGATTTCTGCGTAGTCGGGTAGGGGGAAGCCCATGTCGTCCAAAGAGAGGAAAACGGAACGGTTGAGCAACCAGGGCAGCATCGCCGGGCTGCCGCCGGGCAGTTCTTTGTAGCGCACGTTGGTACGGCTGTTGGCCGTTTGTTTGCCATTTTCGTCTAGCTTACAAGTTTCGATGCGCTGCAAAATGCCATAAGAAGCGACCCAATCTTTGCTGCGAATGCGCCCACGGCCGTTGGCTTCGGGGTTGGTGTAAACGGCCGTCATCTCCGGCGACATGCGATAGAGTAAATGGAAGATGCTGGATGCTTTACCGCCATAGATGGTACCAGTCAGTCCTACAATTTTCTGCGCTGCCAGCGCCAGATGGTGCATGGCATATCCCTGGTCAGAATCGTCGCCTTTATACTGATGCTGCTCGTCTACTAAACAGAGGTCGAGCCGGCCGCGGGCTACTTTCTTGATGTAGCCCGCCAAGGGGATTTTGCCATAGCCAAAGGTGTCTTTGACCCTCGTTCCGCTCCAGTAATTGAGTTCATGGAAGGGGACGGGTTGGTCTTTGGCTATGTAGCGGCAAAGCAGTTTCTCTCGCTTAGCGTATCGCTTGAAACTGCCCCGTTTCTGGGAGTTGCTGCGCCGTCGTTTGAACTGGAACAAGGGGGCACGACAAACTGGATTATGGCAGAATAGTTTGGCTCCTTTCATCTCGTGGGGGGAGAGGGGACGGTCATTGATGCGTTGTTGTACACCACAAACCGGGCAGCCAACGCCGCGCTGGTGGATGGCTTGTAACTGTTTGGCCGTCAGAAGTTGCTTTTCATCACCGACCGCATGGTTGGCGGTGATACTGTTGCCCCACGGCCGTACCACGTCGATAAATCCTTTGCTGCCATAGCTGTGGGAAGCCGGGCCGCCGTAATTATAGGTGTGTTCCCAACCGGAAGCGCTGCGGGCGGTGGTTTGCTTGAGAACGCCGACGATGGGGCGGCCGTTACTTCGGCACTGCTCAGTACAGGCACTTCGGCACTGCTTAGTACAAGCTCGCCGCTCAGCAAAGAAGACATCCGTATCACTGATAGTTTGCAAGTGCATGGTGGCGACGCTAGGCCAAACAGCCTTGAACTCGCGCTGCCATTTGTCTACTAGGTGGGGCGGGCAGAGAACGATGGTGCGACGGGCGTTACGGCCAGCAGCGATTCCCGCGCCGATAGTCGTTTTTCCGCTGCCACATTCCCCGACAACAATAGCATCTGGATAAGTCTCCAGGCGGGTCAACACGGCCGCTGCTGCATGTTTTTGCGCTGGCAGTAAGCCTGTTTTGCCATTCAAACCAGGAATGAGTCGTTTTTTGCTCAGGCTGCCCAACAATGACCCGTATCCGTTCATATTGAATTGGTAAACGGGCGGGTAATCACTGGCGACGATGTGGGTCAATTGACCAATCCATTGGGACAAGAACTGCTCCAGACCAGGGCCGTTGTGGGATTGAATCTCCCCGTTCTCATCGACCGTGGTGATGTCGGTGACCACCACCTCTGTTTCCAGCGTGGTTAATTTCCAATCTCCGCTGGGCAACGCTTCTTCATAAGATTCCTCGTAGGTCGTCTTATAGCTTCTACCTTTGATGAGCAGGCGTTGGCCGCTGCTATCACTTCGGCCTTGCTCAAGCGCTGCACTGAGTTCGTCGAAGTGACAAGCGTCTAACACCTGATTATTCATATGGCCGGCAGCGATAATACTGTTCATGTGACCTATTTTCAGCGGGGTTAACGGCCGTAAAGGAACATTGACTCCCGCCGGGGACAAATGTTGCCGCCAGATACCAATGGTAGATGCACCCATTTGTCTGGCTTCGGTCAGGGCATCGGCCGGGTCTACAAACATGGAACTAAACTTGAAGTCATTGTCTTTTACGATGAGTGGAGGCAGAGTGTAGCTAGGTTCAGGCACAGCCATAAGCGATTCCAGGCTTGGGTTGGGCAGCAGTGAATTGGTTTCTTGCCCCATAGCCATGAGCGCATCGACGGCAGCCGCGTCGGGGACAATCCCCTTCGCCCGGCGCACACCGAAAAGCAGGATTTGTTTGAACCGTTCATACTCCCCATCCGGGAAACGATAAACACACACCTGGTCATAATGGGAGGCGATGTATTTGGCCGCTTTCCGCATTTTGAGGATGTGTTGGGGCACGATGTAGACAAGCAGGCCACCGGGCTGGAGATAGGGGCGGCTTTTCCATAACCATTGGTATTCTAAACGGCCGTCTTCCTTGTCCCAGTCGTAGGGTGGATTCAGATAGAGTAAGTTGTACCCATTCTTGGAAGTCTGGAGGCTGAGATAACTATCGTTGAGAATGCGTGTCTGGTCAGGCAGTTGAGCAGAACGGGATTGGGTGAGCTGACGGGCAGCTAATTTTTGCACAGCAGCCCGTGCCTCTTGCGCTCGTTCTTCGTGTAACTCTACGCCGAAAGGTTCCAGATGCAGCGTTTCGGCCAGCGTTACCAGAGCAACACCTTTGCCGGCGCATGGATCCAGGATACGGCCCCCACGTCTCCACGGGGGCAAGCTGTTGTGAGGGGCAGTGATGTGGGTGAGAATGAGGTCGGTTACTGAGGGGGGAATTGGAAAATATCCAGCCTTCTCGATATTGGCAAGTCGCATAGCGCTATTCCTTTTTCAATCTAATGGGAATGGTTGAATTTAATGTGGGTTGACAAAGTTATTGCGCGGAGTGACAGAGTTCCTGCGCCATTTGACACAGTTATTGATCCAATCCTCCAGTCTCTGCCGAATAGGCCAACAATTACTCCTATAAGATGCGTTTTAGGACAATCTGGCTTAGAGAGGATTTGTGTAATATCTTTGTCAGAAATGGGAGATTCGCGCACATACTTTGTCAAAAATGCGCAATAACTTTGTCACCTCACAGGAAGAAAAATAAGGCGGGTACGATTAGGCTAATCGTACCCGCCTTATTTTATTAATTGTATTTTGGCGTTAAATTTTATAACTACGGCAAGATTATTATAATCTGTTCGTAGTTATTAAGCCATATTTCAAAACGCAATGCACTTCGCCTTTAGCCCAGACTGAATGATTTGTTGCCACTCATCCGGCGTAACCTTGCCCTTTGCCGTTATTCAAGAGGGTGATGAGGTTGTGAGTACGGCCGTTTTCCCACACGGATGTAATCTGCCAACAGCCGCCTTGCTAATCCATACTGCTCAAATTTCTGATAACGTCTGGTCCAATTCCGCCAAATCAACCAATGTCGCCTCATATTCTCCAGCCAGTGTCCGCGCCGCCTCCGTGAACCCGGCACGGCTGAAAAAGGCATAATAGATACGCCATTCTTTTCCGGCATCAGGCAGGGCGTTAAGAACTTTGGGCGTCTTTTCCACAACCAACTCCCGTATGATACGGCGGCTAACCTGTGCTTCTTGCCACTTGGCTTCACCCAAAAGCAACGCTTTTTCACGCCAACTGATGGCGGCAACATCTACCTGCACCTTGCTGTCCCAATGGGAACCCACCTGTTCCACTGAAAAAGGCAAATTCCTGTGCCGTGCCTGAACCAATACCCATTAACGGCACAGCTCTTCAAATGTGGTCATGCCCACAAAGGCACGTAGCTGTTCAGCAAGGCGCTCCTCAAGTTCATCATACAGTTCTTGGGCAATCAAATCGAGATTAGCACGCACAAAGCGAAAATAGAAACGCAAGTAATTGTCAGCCAAAATGTAGCGGCTGGCGCGGGATGTTTGTCTCTTGTGCGGAGGTATAGTCACGGGCAGTTCCCGACGCACATAATCCATTTCGACTAACTGCGTCAGATAAGGATCTGCTCCGGAACGATGCGGTAATTTGGCCTGTAGCCCAATATCGGCCGGCTTTCGCGCCCCGCCGGCAATAGCCGCCAGGACTGCTTGATAGTTTGTCAGGTCGCGTACTTGTTCGCCAATAAGATAATCTGGGTCGTTACGGAACAGTCCCACATCTTGGAATAAGTTCTGGCGCCAATTGTCCAGTAAAGACAACTCGTCGGAGAACTGTTCCAAATACGCGGGGACGCCGCCCAAAATAGCGTAAACAGCCACTCGTTGTTCTACACTGTAGTTGGGAAAGAATGCCCTGGTAGCGGAAAAGGGCAGGGGGCGCACTCGTAAAGGGCCAGCCATACGCCCATACAAAGGCGCGTCCGCGCCCAACAATCGCTCCATCATGCCCACATGACTGCCACACAACACCATACACACATTGCTAAACTTGAGAGTGTGGTCCCACGCATTTTGCAAGGCGGAAGGCAATCCCGATTCTGACTGCACAGCATAGGGAAACTCGTCCAGAATAACGATGTGTCGCTGCTCTCCCTGGCAGGCTTCGGCCAGCGCCTCAAACGCTTCTTCCCAACTTTCATAGCTAAATTGGCGCGGGGTATGTTTCCCGGGATTACTATGCTGCCATACTTTTTTAGAAAACTGAGCCAACAATACCCCAGATGGGAAATGGGAGCCGACCCAGTAAAGATAGGGATGACCACTGGTTCTGGCCCAATGCACTAATAAGGTCGTTTTCCCCAATCGCCTCCGACCGCTTACAGCTATCAAGCGTGAGGAACGGCCGTGAAGTAATCCATTTAGTTCTTTTAATTCCCGCTTGCGATCTACTAACATATCAACCCCTCATTAAGGACATTACGATTAGCCTAATCGTAATGTCCTTAATTTGTTATGTCAATATCAAAAGCAAATATGCCTATCTTTCAAACCAGCCTGCACCACTTCCTGCCACTCATCTGGCGCTGGCAGCGCCCGCCAGGCGGCGTAGCCCTGTCCTTCACCTTTATTCAGGAGGGTGATGAGATTGTGGGCACGGCCGTTCTCCCACAGATACCCAGCCCATTCTTCCAGCACAGGCACGGCCAGGCATTTATTGAGCATCGGGTAAAACAGGGGTGGAATAGCGTGACAGCCGTCATCGAGCAAGAAGAACGGTTCTTCGGGGTTCATCTCTCGGATACTGGCCTGTTTGTGGATGAGGATGTGGTCTACCCAACCACAGGGAAGCGATGACCGGATCATGACATGTTCTTTCATCCCGTCCAGATAGACACGCTGCCTGCCAATCCAACGCACTTTCTTGCCTACCAACGCCGCCCAGTTGGCGCGTACCGACTGTTTGTGTCCCACCATCTCCAGGTAAATGATATTATCATTGTCGCTGTCGAGGACAATGGCCGGGGTGTAGACGGTCAATCCTTTAGCCAGACTCAGTTGACGCTTCGTGTCGTTTTGTACGCGCACTTCTTTGAGCATAACCAATTGCTCGTACATATCATCTAACGAAGGGATAAATTGGTATGGTTGCAACCACTGTAGTACGGCTTGGTAACCCGCCTGACGCAGAACTTTTCCCAACACACCCGTTGTCATCAATTGGCTCGCCTGCCAATCCGACAGGGTGGGGAGGTCGGGTATTTCTTGCAGCACCCGCACCACATCCTGAAACAACAGGGCTGTGCCTAACTGCGTCTGGTGCTGGGGAATGGCGGGCAGCAGTTGCTGAAATTGTTCCCCGATATTGTCGGGCAGCTTGAGCGGCAGCGGCCGGTATTCGCCGTCTTTGGGTTGGATACCGTAACCCGCTTCGGCCAGCAGTTGTTGTAAACATTCCTCAAGTTCCGGAGCCAGTTGCGGCTCATAAAATTTGTGGCCGTAAGCGGCTATCTGGGTGCGTACTGCTACCCGGGAATGATAGATGGGCGCTCCTTCTGCTTCGGCGAGTACGGCCGTTATCTCTTGCCGTGCTTTCTCAATATCTGGCGTCAAGGGCAGAAAATAATAGGGGGTGGCGCCGCGCAGCGTCTGTCGCCAATTAGCTTCTTGGGTGATGGCATCTACCTGTTGTTTGAGGCTGTCCTGTTGGGATGGAGTCAATTCATGCCAGGATTGACCATAAACCTCCCAGGCTACCTGGCTCCAGACCGTTTGCGCCATGATTTCTTTTTGTGGTTTGTCACGGTTGAGGCTGGCATCGTCTACCTCCGCCAATACCCACTGTGGTGCAACTGCGGGGTATCGTTTGCGATAGGAGCCGCGTTGGGAAAAGGACACCAGGGGCGGCCCCAATTGTATCTCGTCACCATATCCGAGATGGGTACATGCTTTTACGGCCGTGCGACACACCATCTCATACGCTTTTTCGGTTTGGATGCCGTCGGGAAACATAATGACGGCGACGACTTGCAGCGCCACATCATCAGGCAAGTAGGTGTCTTCAGCTACGGTAATGGTTTCGATAACGTTCAGGCTGTCGAGAATCGCTTGCCGCTTGCCTTCTTTATCGTTGGTATAGGTGTGCCGGTCGCCGTTGATCGACAGGGTGAATGTTTTCTCGTCAGGAGAACGGGTGCAGGAATCTATCATATGGCTGCTCCAAAAGGGGGAATAAGGGGTAGGACGATTGCATACTCAATAAAAATCGTTTTATTTGCAACGAATTTCCGCGAATTAACACGAATTATCTTCAAAATTCGCGGAAATTCGTGTTAATTCGTTGCAAAAAGGGAGTATGCAATCGCCCTGGGTAAGGGGAGGGGCTAGTCGAAACGTAGGGTAGGCGGCCAGCGAGTTACCGACTAGCGGCACTTTTCCAACCGCCCCCCTCCGAACCGTGCGTGACCGTTTCCGTGTCACACGGCTCTCCAGTTAGTCTTAATTCACTTTTTCTCCATCATGGATGCCAGTGTGTATGTTGTGATGACATTGATGGCAGACAACAACTGTCTTTCTATGTCGGGCTATCATGAACTTCACCCAATCGGGCTTTGACTGACGGCGTTGATACTTCTTTTTAACGTCGGCTAACTTACGAACGTGATGTGATGCCACGCGGTCTGTGGAACCGCACAGTTCACAAGTGTTTGCTAACAAACGCCGTACCAGTTCATTTCGTCCGAGATAGAATTCTTGTTTCTCGTCTTTTATGATGGTTTCAAATGTTACTCGAATTGGTTTGTCACCAAATTTTGCCTGATAGGGTTTGTCAGGATTCTTGGGGTTGTGCGCTTCTACAATCAGGGCTTTTACGCCGTAATCGCTGCGTCGTGTGTATTTTGCATAGATTTTGCGGCGGCTCGTTTTATGCTTGTTGGCTAGTGTGCGAACGACCGATTCCATGAAAATATATTTGACGGGGTAGAAGCTCTGTGCCACGTTATGCGCCATGTTGTAGTAGTTCACGATGCCTTGAAATTCACGGCCATAGGTCATGACAATTTCCATATCACTGCACTGGAGTAGTTCTGGCCTGTTGGTCGGTTTTCCATTCTTCGTGTACTTCTTTCGCCAACGGCGAGCCACATCTTGAGGTACGGCCAGGACAGGAACCATGTTGAGGGCACGGCGACGATATTTCGTCTTTTCTCTATCCTGTGCAGTCATCTGGTTATTGTCAATTGCTATGTGGATGTCATATCCCAAAAAACGGGCTTTACCGGTGGTGGCATGGGTGATAAGGGTCTTTTCCTCTGACAGTTCCAGTTTTATCGTTTTCAGAAATGCTTTGATTTTCTCTTTGATTTCTTCGGCTTCTTTACGAGGGCCGATATAACCAATGAGGAAGTCGTCAGCATAGCGACAGTATCGTATTCGTCTGTAATCAGGGTCGTTTGGGTCGCCGCTGGGTAACTGTCGTTGTTGCCGTGCCAGCTTTTTCACGACTTCCCTCTTGCCTTTCTTACGTGCGTAATAGATACGCCCTTTAATCCTTTGATATTCCGGGTCTATCCTGCGTCGTTTACCTTTGTTGTAAGCAGTGAACAATTCTGTATGTACAAAATTGTCCAGTTCGTTGAGTACGATATTGGCCAGAATGGGGCTAACAATGCCACCTTGGGGTGTTCCCGAATAGGTCGCCTGATAGCGCCAGTCTTCCATATATCCTGCTCTCAACATTTGGCGTATGAGCTTGAGAAATCGATTGTCCTTAATATCACGAGCCAGGATGTTCAATAATATGTTGTGGTCTATATTGTCGAAGCATCCTTTGATGTCCCCTTCGATGAACCATTTTGTTCCCTTCCAACTGTGGTGGATTTGCCTGAGTGCGGAGTGACAGCCTTTACGAGGTCTAAAGCCATGCGAGTATGGGGAAAACTCGGGTTCGTAGTAAGCTGTCAAAACCATTCGGATAACTTCCTGTACCATTTTGTCGTTCCAGGAAGGTATGCCGATGGGTCTTTTCTTGCCATTCGCTTTAGGCACATAGACACGTCGCGCTGGCTTCCATCTGTATTCGCCGTTGTGTAATTGCTCAATGATGGCTTCAATACGCTCTAAAGACATGCCATCCACAGTATCTTCGGGGTCGGTTCCTTTGGTTGTTGCTCCGGCATTGGCGTACAGTTTCCCATATGCCGCCAGAAACAACTCCCTGTCCTGAATTCGCCTGTAGACACCTTTCAGTTCATAACCTTTTTCTCCTAACTTGTGAACAATATCTATGAATTTATGATGTTGTACCATCCGGTTATCTCTCCATTCATACGATATTTGACTAACCTGCCTCGCTTCGCCCTGTGGTTGGCTTTCCCAACCGCCCTGGTGGGGCGTTGCTCCCACGACTACTATCGAGGCTCCGTGACCTTATGGCTCTCGCCACTTAGGTCATCCTGTGTTCCGTATATGGGGTGAACGTAATAGACCACCTTAGGCACTCCGTTCGTTTCCTTACCGCGATTCATTACCGCGTGGTCTTGTCGGGAAAGTTGTATAGGTACAATTGGGCGATACCTACACCAGACAAGTTACAGGTTTCAGCCATTCTTCCTGTAGAGTAACGAGACCTCCCTGGAAACTAGAGTTCAATTAATCCAAACTTTGCCATAGTGGTCAGCCGTTGCGGTATCATCTTGAAAGTGTATGGCCCTTCTCAATCCGCGTTACCCAGATGCTCTGTTCAGCCATTCCTTTTGGTCTGACCTAACTGGGTTCGACTCTTGGCTTTACTCTCCTTACTAAGCCCCACTTGATGGGGAATTCCCTATACCGTTTCACAGCGCACCCAAATTTCTTTCTTTAAGCGACACGTAAACACCTTGCCCGATAATGAGATGATCTAGCACCGTGATGTCCAACAACTGACCCGCTTGCACGATTTTGCGCGTGACATCGACATCCTCGGGTGAGGGGTCGGCCTGGCCACTGGGATGGTTGTGGGCTACGATGATGGCTGCCGCTGGTGCTTCGATGGCTGGACGGAAGATTTCACCGATGCGGATCATGCTGGTGTTGAGGCTTCCTTTATAGATGGCTTGAATATCCAACACCCGGTTACGTGTGTCCAGCAGGATAACGTGGAGTTCCTCCTGTTCGAGGTGACTCAGGCGTGGCAGCAGCAGATTGGCACTGTCGCCGGGGCTGGTAACACGCAGTTTCTCGTCGGTCGGCGGCGTTTGCAGGCGGCGGCTCAATTCTATAACAGCCAGCAGACGCCCGGCTTGCGCTTCGCCGATGCCGTGCAGACGCATCAACTGCTCTTTGCTGGCGCGAGCCAATTGATGCAAAGAACCAAACTGCTGGAGCAAATCGCTGCTGAGTCCAGGGGCGTCGGCCGTACCCAAAAGCAAGGCTAATAATTCGGTTGTAGACAGGGCATTGCTGCCACGATGGTGCAGGCGGTATAACGGCCGTTCTTCGGCAGGAAGATCGCAGATACGCTGCCGCTGCGATTGGGGATGATATTCTTGATCATAAACAACAAGGGGAAGTTGGGTGGGCATGGGATGTACCTCCTGAGAGTAAGTTCACCCCATACGGCGCGTTTAGCGCCTGTTCTGGTTGAAGAATTAACGCGAAGATTGCTTTTGACGATAGATCACCAGCATTTTCTCCCGCTGCAAATCGGCGGCTCGGGCATCCCAGCGAGCCAGCAGCTCTAATTCTCGTTCGACACGCGCTGGCAATGGGTTATCCAATTTCTGTTTTCTCTTTTGGCAGATTAGACAAATCCTGACGCCCGGAGGCAGTACCGATACCAATTTCCACTGCCCGCTTTGCGGCTGATCTCCTACGGCCGGTTTCGGTTTTCGTGAACAAAGAACACCCACCACCCCATTAACCTCATGGACGTAATGGGCCACACGATGAAAGTTTCCCTGCCGAAAGCGAACCAGATAGTCCATCTTCTAATTTTAACCCATTTCCAGAAAGTGCCCGATCCCGATAAGGAGGACGGCTATAGACTTTGCTATACAAAATTGGATGTGGTTAAGAAAACTCGGGTCTACGAACAATCAGGTGTATAATAAAGAGAAGCCGCCGCTGCCCGAACCGGCGGGATAACAAGTTTGTGGGGCATTGAACTAAACCTCTTGCAGAGGGGCAATGAGTTCACTGTAGCCAGACCTCCAATGGGGGTCTGGCTCTTTTCTTCTGGGTCATGATTGCCGTTGTCGGGGCTTTGTTTTTACCACCGGGTAAAAATCACCGTGGTTTTTTACCTGAACAAATGCGCTGTCAAAACAGCGGCTCCGCTTCATCGTCCAGGCCAGACTGGATTAGACTGGATTGCAATCCATGGGCGATATAATCATGCTCAACATAGAGTATCTCTTCCCGTACCGGATCAGTTGTCAAAGTTTGGTGCAATCCCCGACCCAATGCAGTGTGTATATTCAACGATACCAGCGATGCAAGCTTTTTCTGTGGATCTAACTCCCGCCACTTGACATCGGAAATGTTCTGGTACAGTGCATTTGCCAACAAGTTAAAGGCAGAAGCTTCTAACATGCCTGGAATAAATTCAAGACGTACCGTGATAAATCGGTTCAAAGGAGCCACATCCCTGACGGCCGTCAATTCTTCCAGCGCATACTCGCTGGCAAAGGTTAGGTCTTTGCCGGTGTCTACCGCCAAAACTTGCCCCAAGTTCGTTGAAGGGGTGTCTGACTTTTGTGAATGGGAAATGGCTACATACCATTCTCCATCTGGCGTTATCTGAACCAATTGTATCTTTTGATAAATAGATGCGGTCATGACAATGTCTCCTCATTGACTCGTGTGAGTACCCTTCAAAGCCTGTCGAAAGGTACGCGGGGTATCTAAACAAATTCATGTATTAAGCTTGTGGGTCAGCAGGCATTTTAAATCGCCCGACCTCCTGATCTCCTACCACTTGAAAAGCAACTTGCAGACAATGTTGCAGAATTACCTGACTATCAGGCTGCCATCTCAATCACCAGATTGAGCCTTCTCTCAGAGAATGGGCGCCTCGCTGTCCGGATATCCCCCTGCTGCCAAGACGTGTTGGATGGCAGTCAGGGCTTGTCGCACCAGAGCCGGTAGAGAGCAACTATCTGCTTCCGCAACGGCCACTTCGACACTTCGGCTCCGCTCAGTGGAACCAAGCTCAGTGCAGGCCGTCTCCAATAGCCGCGATGCTTCCGCCAATCTATGCACAGGAGCCACAACTTCCGGCTGATAGGACTGAAACCCAAAGGATTCAACAACGTAGAGATTGCCATCACTGTCGGTGATCAGGTCGCCGGTAGAGGTACTGCGCAGATGTGCCATCACCTGCGGATTATTGAACCAACTGCTATGCGTGTGCTGCGTTTTAGCGTAGGCAAATTCAAGCATCTCGGTCAGAGACAATCCTTCAGGCACGGTGACAGTAGCCACAGGTTGTGTCGGCGACACAATCTGGCTGTGCTTTCCCCGATAATCGAGGAAGTTGACGTTGTGATAGACTGTGATTTTCGGCATAAGCGCTACCTCCGTAGTTTGTCCCAGAATTCGGGCGAGAATTGAGGGTCGCCAAAACCGGGGCGTCCGCGGTCAAACCATTCTATATACTGGTCTCGAATCTCTGGTAGGGGAATACCTTGAGCATTGCAAGCCTCAACGAAAATGGTGTAATCACAATCCTCTTCCAGGTAGGCAAAACGGCCGTCAATGAAGGAGTATGGAGAGATGTCTTCCTCGATTTCCAAGGCCGCAATATCGGCTAAGGGGATGCGCAACCATCCATGTCCCGGGTCAGAGATGAAGGTTAAGTGGGTGCTGATTTTTATCATCTTTTTGCTCCTGTACTTGAGATAAAGGCTGCCCTCAGCAAAGTTCAAACAGCCCTCACG
>JAJRVO010000526.1 GCA_024277275.1 Chloroflexota bacterium | reverse complement strand
GGCATTATCCGCGACATTACAGCCAAGAAACAGGCCGAACAGGAACGGTTGCGTTTAACCGCCATTGAGCGCGAGTTGTCCATTGCCGAGGATATCCAGCGGAACCTCCTGCCGCCGGTAAAACACGGCTGGGCTTGCCTGGACGTGATTTGTTACAGCAACCCGGCCCGCGAAGTCGGCGGCGATTTTTATGATTATCACGCCTTTCCGCCCGCTAAAGCGCCGCTTGAGTCTGGCGATGGGGCCGGCGAAGGTGAAGGGCGTTACGCGTTGACCGTTGGCGACGTTTCCGGCAAAGGCGTCTCTGCCGCTTTGTTGATGTCTACCAGCCTGTCTCAATTTGACGCGTCCCTCTCCCTCAAATTAACCCCCGGCCGGCGATTGGCGCACCTGGACCGAGCCATAGCCTCTTACACCAAGTTGCGCCATCAAAACTGCGCCCTCTGCTATGTTGAACTGGAGTTAGGTAATCCTGAAGATTCCCCGGATTTAGCCGTATTGCGTGCCGTAAACGCGGGCTGTATTCCGCCCTACATCAAACGCAACACAGGCCAGGTGGAAGAGCTTGATGTGAGAGGCTTTGCCCTGGGGCAAGGGTTGGGGGCAGAATTTGGCTATCAGGAAGTCAGCCTAAATCTGGCAAAGGGAGATATGGTCATCCTGACCAGCGACGGCATTGTTGAAGCGAACAACGCGGATGGCGAAATGTTTGGTTTTGAGCGACTGGAGAAAACCATCGCCGCCGGGCCAACCGCCACCGCAGAGGCAATGCTGGACCATCTGAAAGCAGAGGTAGCAAAATTTGTCGGCAACACCGAGCCGCATGATGATATGACCATTGTTGTAGCGCGGGTGTGACAACTTCCTTTAGCCCGACCAGTCATCTTCTTTAGGCCAGGCGTCGCCGGCCGCCTGGGCCAAACGCTCGCTCAAGGGTAGGCCCAGTTTTAGCCGCACAGACGGCGCCCGCTGAAATCGATACTCCATATAGCTGAATAAACCGCCCTTTTGCTCAACGGAGACGTCGTACCAGGGAATCAAAAGAGGGGCGTGTCCAAATTGAAACAAGAAAAAAGGCTTGAGATAAAGCCCCTGCTGATTGGCCCCCACCGTCAAAACATTATTGTACCCCACCCATCTAACTTTGCCGCTCTGAAAAGACCATCGCTCACCCTGAAATGAGCCGGTGAACTGGTAAACCTGAGCCAACGCAGTCCAGCCGCCAAGTTGAGCCAATAGAAATAATATCCCGCACCAAATAACCGGGAAGGCAATAAAAAATAGCGGTATGACTAAAAAATTATCTGAGTCCATAATGAGCATGTTATACTGAACACGATATCCTTGCAAGAACAAGCGTCTTTGACGCGATGTTTTCCCAACCTTACCCGCTTTCAAAATCCTCAAATTTATGATACAATACACGAAACATTTGTGCTGTTTTGACTATGGCTAGAAGAAAAACAACTACCCGCCCCCGGCGGACAACCAAAAAGAAACAAGAAGGCCCGGCCATTCGGCCGGAATTTGTGGGGACCGGCCTGCTGATTTTGGCCGGGATTACCCTGCTTAGCCTTTTTACGCCCAACCCCGGCTCCCTGGCAGCCGGCTGGCTTGAAGCCTTGCGTTTTTTAATTGGCTGGGGCCGGTACGTCTTTTGGATTATTTTGACGTCGCTGGCGATCTGGTTCTTTAAATCGTTCAGCGCCGAAAACGAAGACGAAAAGTGGGAAAAACCGGTCGGCACCTTTTTGTTTTTGGGACTGCTGCTGGTGGGGTTTCACCTCATCAAACCCGGCGACGGCTTTATAGAGCCGGGCGGCGGCGGCGCAATCGGCTGGATGCTGGGCGAATTGCTGCGCTCGGCGCTGGGTACGGCGGGCACGGTGGTGCTATTGATTGGCCTGGTTCCCATCATCCTCATTCTAATCAGCGGCCTCTCGCTGCGCCAGATTTTCCAAATCAGCCGCGACCTCTACTACCGTTTTCAAGATTGGCGACACTTTCGCCAACTGACCATCAACCAGCCCATGGCTCGACCCCGCTCGCCGGAGCCAAAGACTCGCTTTATCGACAAGGTCTGGCCGGAGAGCAAATACCCCTCCAGGTCGACACAGCCAAACAACGACACGCCGATAGTGGTGATAGGCTCGGCCAGAGAAGTGCCTGGGCCGGGAGCGAGGCAAGCTCCGCAATTGCCGGCCACAGCAGGTATGGGAACCGAGAGCGCCGGGGGCAAACACTGGTACGCGCCTCCGATTGATCAAATTTTTGACGAAGGCCACGAGATTGAAATCAGCGAAGCCGAGATTCGCCAGCGGGTCAAAGTGATTGAAGAGACCCTGCTTGGCTTTGGCGTAGAAGTAAAAGTGCGCGAAATCAATCAGGGACCGGCGGTGACTCAATTTAGCCTGGAGCCGGGCTATATGGCGACTAAAGACGCCAAAGGCAACCCGCGCAAAGTTCGCGTGTCGCGCATTGTAAATCTGTCTAATGATTTGGCTCTGGCCCTGTCTGCCGCGCCTATTCGCATTGAAGCCCCTATTCCGGGACGGCCTTACGTGGGGCTGGAGGTGCCTAACTCTCGCACTAACGTGGTCAGTCTGCGTAATTTAATGGAGTCCGACAAGTTCTTCCGAACCAAGGGGGCGCTCAAGTTGGCTCTGGGGCAAGACGTGTCAGGCCAGCCTTTTGTAACCGATTTAGCCACAATGCCCCATATGCTCATTGCCGGGGCGACGGGTTCCGGTAAAAGCGTTTGCATTAACGCCGTCATTTCCTGTCTAATCAGCGTCCACACCCCGGAAACGCTGCGGCTGCTGATGCTTGACCCCAAGATGGTGGAACTGGTCAACTATAACGGCATCCCGCATCTGCTGGCTCCGGTAGTGACCGAGTTGGAAAAAGCGGTTGGGGTTTTAAGTTGGGCCACCCGCGAGATGGACCGTCGCTACAAGCTCTTTGCTAAAGAGCAGGTCCGCAACATTGAGGCGTACAACAAAAAGATGCTTCAGGAAACAAGAGAGATTCTGCCCTACATCCTCATCATCATCGACGAGTTGGCCGATTTGATGATGATGGCCCCCGACGAGGTAGAGCGGACCATCGCCCGTATTGCCCAAATGGCCCGCGCCACCGGGATGCACCTTATTTTGGCGACTCAGCGCCCCTCGGTAGATGTGGTGACGGGGCTGATTAAGGCCAACTTCCCGGCCCGGATTGCCTTTGCCGTTACCAGTCAAATCGACTCGCGGGTAATTTTGGACTCGCCCGGCGCAGAGCGATTACTGGGCAAAGGCGACATGCTCTATATGGCCGCCGACTCCGCCAAATTGCGACGCCTGCAAGGAGTCTTTGTTTCTGACAAAGAGCTAAACAGGCTGGTTCGTTTTTGGAAAAGCACCACGCCCGGTACAGAACGAGAGCCGCGCGCCCCGGTTGAGATGCCCACCGACCTGGTTCAGCAGGCGTTGTGGGAAGAGTATAAGCAGACGGGCAAGTCCGGCGGCAGGAAGAAAAAAGACGAAGAACTGCTGGAAAAGGCCATCGCCGAAGTGCGCGCCCAGGGCAAAGCTTCAGTGTCGTTGCTTCAGCGTCGCTTGCGGGTTGGTTACGCAAAAGCAGCCCGCTTAATTGACGAAATGGAAGCTCAGGGCATTATTGGAGCAGATGAGGGCGGTAGCCGCGCCCGGCCCGTACTGGTTACGCAAGCCGACGACGAGGCCGACCCCACCGCAGAGGAGTTGGACAGTCCCTAACGGGACGACAACGAGAATGAAAATAAGCTGGTAGCTGGTGGCCGGTAGCTGGTAGCTATTTGCCACCAGCTACCGGCTACCGGCTATTTTCGGAGGAATAAATTGTGACTGTGTCGCCGCAAAATTTAACGCTTGACAACGACGGTTTGTTATCAAGCGATGCACCGGCAATACCTTTAAAAATCGGCGTCTTGGCTCTACAGGGCGCTTTTTTAGAACATGCCAATATGCTCCGCAAACTTGGGGCTACGCCGGTTGAGGTCCGCCTGCCGGGCGATTTGGCAGAGATAGATGGATTAATCATTCCCGGTGGCGAAAGCACTACAATTGGCAAGTTGGCAGCTCAATTTAATTTAATTGAACCCTTGCACCACTTTATTGACAGCGGGAAAGCGGTGTGGGGCACTTGCGCCGGCCTTATATTTTTAGCCAAAGATATTGGTCCAACCGGCAGCGGCGCGCACGTGATTCCTCCCCGTCTTGAAGTTATGGACATTACGGTGGATCGCAATGCCTTTGGTCGACAAGTGGACAGCTTTGAAGCCGATTTACAACTCAACTTTTCCAACGACGCTCCATTTCGGGCAGTGTTTATCCGCGCGCCGCGCATCGAGTCCGCCGGGGAGGGCGTCGAAATTCTGGCTCAACTTGATGATGGCGGCATCGTCGCGGCGCGTCAGAGAAATTTGCTGGTCACGGCTTTTCACCCGGAATTGACCGATGACTCTCGTTTTCACCAATACTTTCTGACGATGACCCATCACCTTCGGGAGGAACAAAATTGACCTCCTACCAAAATCCACACCCAGACAACCAAATTATGCCGGAACAAGCACAGGCCAATAATCCAAAATCTAAAATCCAAAATCCAAAATCAGAAAAGCCTTACGCTGTGCGGGCCTTGCTGGTTAAAGACGAGAAAATCCTCTTCATTCACCATGCCTTCGCTAATCCGGCCCTCTTTGATAAGTGGACATTTCCCGGCGGGCGGCTTGACTCCCATGAAATCGATCCTCTGGTAACGCTGCATCGAGAGATGCAAGAAGAGCTATCCGTTGATATTGAGATTGTGGGTAAAGTGGGTGTTTATTACAGTCGCGCAGGACGGGACTACACCATTTTTGGAGCGCGTCCACTGGGACCAATCGGCCCCCTCAAGCTGGACGAGATTAGGGACATTACCTGGCTCACCCCCGCCGAGGTATATCAGTGGCACGTCAGAGAAAAGCTACATTTTGGCTTTGAGATGCAAGCTGTATCAGCCTATTTAAAGAAATTCCCCTGGCCTTAAAGTTGGGTGAGTTTAATGAGTTGGGTGAGTTGGGTGAGTTTAATGAGTTGGGTGAGTTCAATGAGTTGGGTGAGTTCAATGAGTTGGGTGAGTTTAATGAGTTGGGTGAGTTAAACTCATTAACTTATAAAACTCACTAAACTCATAAAACTCATAAAACTCGCTAAACTCACTAAACTCATAAAACTCATAAAACTCACTAAACTCACTAAACTCATAAAACTCCCCAACTTATATCCACGGCCTAACATCAACCCCAACCATTCCCGCTCGGCGGGCTGCTTCCAAACCCATGTCGCTATCTTCAAAAACCATGCAGTGTTGCGGTTCAACATTAAGACGACGCGCCGCCTCCAAAAAGGTGTCGGGAGCGGGCTTGCCGTTAACCACGTCTTCTGAGGTGACAATAGCGTCAAAGAAATTATCCAGCCCTATTACCTGCAAAGCCAATGTGACCACCTGCGGAATGCCTCCGGTAGCAACGGCCATCGGCAACCGGCCTTTGTGCGCTTTGGCAATGGCAATGACGGGATCAATCGGTTTGGCCTGGGAGAGATATTTTTTAAGAAAAAGACGCTCTTTTTCTTCTGTGGTCTTTTGCGGGTCCAGGCGGTAGCCGAACTTCTCATTCAAAATCTCGGTGATTCTGTCGCTGGGTACGCCCGCTAACTCGTAAAACAGTTCTTCGGGAAAATGGGCGCTCATCTTTTGAGTTTGTTCTTGCCATGCCTGATAGTGAAGCGGCATTGTGTCGATAAGCGTGCCGTCGGAATCAAAGATGAGGCCCTTTATGTGGGGTTCAATTGTTATCATTAAACAATGCGTCCTTTTCTTTAAGTAGCTTATCAATTGAGTCCTTGCTTTTTGGGCAAGAAAATTTAGGTTATCCGGGGAGTAGGAAGTAGGGAGTAGGGAGTAGAGATTTCCCCCTTACTTCTTACTCCTTACTTCCTACTTCCCGCCTGTTTGGTTCTGGCTTGTCCAGGTTATGGAGTGTTAAATTTGGCACCGGGAGCAAAAATGCGTAGAACGACCACCCAGGACAATCCGCCGGATGGCTGCGCCGCAGTTTAAGCAAGGTTCATCGGTGCGACCATAAACCTGAAAATGGTTTTGAAATTCTCCGCCTCGATAAACCTCGTCCAGGCTGGCCCCTTTGTGGGTGATACCGGCGTTTAGCGCCTGACGAATAGCGTGGTAGAGCTTTTCCAACTCTGCTGCCGAGAGCGTGTCGGCCGGTCGCCGAGGGTCAATTTTGGCGATAAAACAGCTTTCATCGCCATAGATGTTGCCTATGCCCGCAATAAACGTTTGATTGAGCAGTAACGGTTTCAAGCGGCCCTTGCGCCGTTGAAACAGCGCTTTGAAATCCTCAACGGTAAAATTATCCGCCAGCGGCTCCGGCCCTAGCTTGCCGACCACGATGTTGGGATCATCCACCAGGTACACCCGGCCAAATTTGCGCGTGTCTTTAAATCGCAATTGATGATTGTTATCCAGATCAAAAATAGTGCGGACGTGCCGATGAGGGGGTTCATCGGTTGGCTCTACCAGCAAATCGCCGCTCATCTTCAGGTGGATGAAGAGCGTGTCGCCCCTGGACAGGTGGAATTGCAGGTACTTGCCTCTGCGGGTAATGGCCTGGATGCGCTGGCCGGGCAAGCGGTTTTTTAATTCAGGAATGGGGGGTTTAATTGAGTTGGGCCACGTCACCGTGACGCTGGTGAAGGTACGGCCAACCAGGGGGCCACGCAGCCCCCGTACAATGGTTTCAACCTCGGCCAGTTCGGGCATGTTCTACAGAACCACTGACCGCTAGCGTCTGATTGCCGAAGACTGATGAACCCTGAAGAGGTTGCTGCTCTTATAAGTAAAATCAGCGTAACTGTTCACCTTGCGCTTGCAGCGGGTCTGTGACCCGCATCTTAGGCGCATAATCGCCGGGCTTCGTCGTGAGCTCAGCCGAACGGTCGCGGACCCGGCTAGAGCAAACAATGGATGTGAGGCGAACAGTTGCGTCGGCGGTTTGTGGACGGCGGTCATTCCAGTGAATTTACAACCCCGGTATTATACCCGCTAATGAACGCAAGTGACAATTCTCTGCTTCCCGCCGCAGCAATTCTTATGTTGATCGTAGGGGCGAGACAGGTCGAATTGAAGTTCTCGGTGAAACAAACTATGCTTCGATCTGTCTCGCTCCTACCATATTTATTTTAAAATGGGAATGGTTACTTTTGCCGCATGTAACCTTGCTTAAGCGCAAAAAGTGTAACCCACCCCTCGCTTTGTTCTGAGGTACCTGGGATTTTGAGGGTCTTCCTCAAGCTTTTTCCTTAGCAGGCACATATGAACATCCAGAGTTCTGGTATCGTCCAGGTAGTCTGTCTCCCAGACCTCTTTCATCAAGGAGGCTCGGGTTACTACCTGACCCGGGTGTAACATTAATATTTCCAACAATCGACACTCTATGGGCCGTAGGTGGTGCGTTCTGTTTGACCGTATAAGCCGGCCATTTTTTATGTCTAACTGTACTTCATCAATTTGCAAAGTTTCCATGGCTAGGACTTTATTTCTCATGATTTCTCCTTAATCCTTAATAGATTGATAACTGTGGTTAATTTTGAAGCGCTGCAATAACAGGAACCTGGGCGGTAAGGCGACTCCGGCGATAGGAGTTGGATAAGGCAACATCAATGCCCTCTCGATCAACTTCAACATACTTTGAAATCACCTGGATTAGCTCGTTCTTAAGCTGGTCCATCTCTCCAGGGGAAAGATTAACCCGGTCGTGAACAAGAACCAACTGCAAGCGATTTTTAGCTATGTCTTTACTCTTTGATTCTTTGTGGCTAAATAGCCGATTAAAAAAATTCATAGTAACCTTCCAATATATAGTTTAGATTTTGAGCCGGTGTTAAAAATCGGCTAATTACCTTTTTGCCCTGGGCGGCCAGGGCGGCGCTTAGATTGGCAGTGGTTGTGGTTTTTCCTACCCCGCCTTTTCCAGATGTTATGGTTATTACGGTTGCGCTCATCTTTAATCTCAAATTCTCTTACAGAGTACTGCAAAAGTGTTTAAATGATTTTGCTTGTACGCCTACATACTGTGCTTAAATGCTTATCGTAACACAATATGTAGTGGTTGTGAGTAAGCTTTTTTCCTCGGATTTAATCAGATTCTCTATTAAACGCCCTCAACCAACAACGCTATTTGCTTTCTAATTACGCATAGTGTAAAATAAAAAAAGGCATAGCAATTAGAAAATTCTCTGAGTAAAAAAATGCGCAGAGGATGACCTGAAAGCTGTGTTGAATCGGGAGGCACCGGCTAGACTTGGCGGTTCAGCGGCGCTTCCCCTTTTTTATTTAAAAAATTTAACATTGTTAAATGCCTCGTATTCTACTACGAAGCATTGTTTTGGCAAATCTTGGACAGTACTTTTTTCCTAATCGCTTGATTTAATGTTAAAAACTTGACATTTCTGAGAACAGTATCAAGAGTCTCAAACCAAGCATCATTAGCCATTAGCAAATCTCCTCTCTGCCATTTTGTTTAAAGCAACCAAGTTAATTTAACTCTGAACAAATGGCTTCCTCACAACCACTACATATTGTGTTTAACAATCCGTCTTGGCACAGTATGTAGGAATATGGGCAAAACCTTTATAAAATTTCTGCTTTATTACAGTTCTTTATGATAAAAGCCCCAACAGGACTATGGTACTATTATACTGCAAAAATCGTCATTTGGAGTCCTAAATGTGGCCTCTAACCTTAACATTATTGATAATGTTAAGGTTAGAGGCCGTTTTTGGGTTTACAACCGCATAAAGGTATGGTACTTTTGGGCTATACTATATGTTGTATAGTACAAATGTTCAAATACTATATCTGGAGGTTTAAAATGCGTAAGAATTCTCAAGAGACTGTCAGGTCACATTTGCAGGAACGTCAGTGGCTCATTAATTTGGGCGGTGGAAATATTGTTGAGGGAGTCAAAAATCTGATTGAGCGAATAAACACAGAGCAAGTGAGAGATAGCAATTACTCCAAAGGCACAATAAAAAGGTCAAAGTGAGCGCTTGTGAACTTGCTAATATTGCTGCTTAACCTGCGGGACAAAGGCGCTTTGTTTTTACATCGTCAGATTTTTGTTGGTTTTCCAAAAGCCTGGCTGGGCGCGTTAAATTTTAAGCAAATTTAGTATTTTGTAGTAATTGGGGGTAGCTGGCACCCTGGAAGGTTGGAAGATTGATATAATTAGCTACGCTTCTAACCTTCCAGCCTTCCATTATAGATTAATGCCCCAGATTTTTGCTAAGATACAAAAGTTAACAAATTGCAGGGTGAATTTGAGCGGATAGCCTGAGTTTGCTCCACGTTGTGGGGTGGTGTATCATCAAGACTCTATTAGATCAACTAACCTAAGGAGTCCAGGCTATGAAAGCTATCCAGGTTCACCAAGTCGGCAACCCCGACGTAATGCAATATACAGATATCCCTACGCCTGAGCCGGGTGAGGGTGAGGTTTTGGTCAAGGTCAAAGCGGCCGGCGTCAATTTTATCGACATTTACCACCGCACTGGGCTTTACCCCAAGCCGTTGCCTTTTACGCCGGGGCTGGAAGCAGCCGGAATAGTTGAGGACGTAGGGCCGGGTGTTGTGGACCTGAAGCAAGGCGACCATGTGGCCTATAGCGCCAGTCCGGGCGCTTATGCAGAGTATGCCGTTGTACCCCAGGCCGCAATTGTTCCCGTTCCAACCGGGTTAGACCTGGCTTCTGCGGCGGCGGTTATGCTGCAAGGTATGACTGCCCACTACCTGGTTTACAACACATACCCGCTTAAGGCAGGCGAGACAACCTTGATCCACGCCGCTGCCGGCGGCGTTGGCCTATTACTGGTGCAACTGGCCAAGAAATTGGGAGCGACGGTGATAGGAACCGTCTCTACCGAAGAGAAAGCCCAGCTTGCCCGCGAGACCGGCGCCGGCCATATTATCCGCTACACTGAAACCGACTTTGAGGCGGAGACAAAACGCCTGACCGACGGGCAGGGAGTGGACGTTGTTTACGACTCGGTGGGACAGGCGACCTTTGAGAAGAGTTTAAATGTGTTGCGACAGCGCGGCCTGCTGGCCCTGTTTGGACAATCCAGCGGCCCGGTTCCTCCAGTTGATCTTGGCATATTAAATGCCAAAGGCTCCCTTTTTGTGACCCGGCCTTCACTTTTCCATTATATTGCCAAACGCGATGAGTTACTCCGGCGTTCCGGCGATTTGTTCAAATGGCTGGCAGCGGATGAACTATCGCTACGTATTGACCGCCAGCTACCTCTGGCCGAAGCCGCCGAGGCTCATCGTTTGTTGGCCGGTCGGAAGACGGCTGGAAAACTGCTATTGATTCCGTAGCCAAGATTTAGAAAAGGGGCGCAGAACAGTAGCCAGTGACCATTCAAAGAAATCTGACCCAAACTCATCTCAATGTATGGCGACTGGTCGCCTCTAACCCTTCGCCAATGACCGGGCCGGGGACCAACACATACTTTGTCGGGCAAAAGCAGGTTGTCATCATAGACCCCGGTCCAAATAATGAGTCTCATCTCAGCAACATACTAACCGCTTTGCAAACGCTAAGGGCACAGGCTCAAGCTGTTGTGATTACTCACCCCCACCCGGACCACAATGGCTGTGCCCGACAGTTGGCTGACCAACTCAATGTTCCCTTGCTCAGTTTTAACGGCTCACTCCAGCATCACAGTGAGATTAAGGTTGATGTCGTAACCCTGGTGGTTCACCATACGCCGGGCCATATTTATGCGCATATTTGTCTGTTACTGGTCGAGCAGAGTCTTCTATTTGCCGGAGATTTGGTGGCCGGACAGGGCACTATCTTGATCATTCCTCCCGATGGCGATATGGCCGATTATTTAGCCTCGCTGCGGGCGATGATGACTCTTGATGTGGCGGCTATTTTACCGGCGCACGGCCCTGTTATCAAAACTCCTCAAAAGCTGCTGCAACAATATGTAGATCACCGTCTGGAACGAGAGCGGCAGGTGTTACATTGGTGGGGCCAGGGCTACGCAACCGCCAGAGACATCGCCGCTCAAATTTATGCCGACCAGCCCGAGGTACTGGGTATAGCCACTTTGCAGGTTGAAGCGCATTTGGAGAAGTTACGGGAAGAGGGTCATTTGTAAAGCGATAAAGCATCCCCCCAGGGCTGTTCAGTTCTCACCAATCGCCGATGATTTTACCGCCAAGGACGCCAAGGACGCCAAGATTTTTATAAATTCTTGGCGTCCTTGGCGCTCTTGGCGGTTTAAAAATTATGCCACGCCTTAGAACTGAACAGCCCT
>JAJRVO010000525.1 GCA_024277275.1 Chloroflexota bacterium | reverse complement strand
TCTTCAGGGGATTGCCCGTAGGCCAGTTTTTGTTTCCCGCTTTTCATTTCAAACAGGTACATATGGTGGGGGTTGCTAAAACTGCTCATAATTTCTTCTCCGAAATTACGCTTTCACCAGGGCGTCGGCAAAAACGCCGGATTGCTTGCGGGTGTAATCATCAAGCCCGCGATTGACTTCATCCTCATACTTACCTGCCAGCAGTTCCCGGTAAAATTGGTAATCGACTCCTTTTACCTTTTCATCGCCGGGGAAGCGGTGGTAATTGTCTTTGCTCATCAGGCTTTTGCCCTCGGCAATTAGCTGGTAGCCCAGAGCCGATCCCGGATAAGGGGCGTAATAGGAAATGGAGGGAAAAACGTAACGCATCGACTTGAGCATGCGCATGGTTTCAAAGGCATCTTCGGATGTTTCGCCGGGGATGCCGAGCATAATGTTGGCCCAGAGCATAGCCGGTTGTTTGCCTTCGCGCTTAAGCTCGTCGCCAAGTTGGTTTACCATCTCAATGGTGTAGTAGTTATCTTCAGCGGTACACTCTTTGTTTAGCAGGCGCAAAATGCGGTCGCTGCCCGACTCAAGGCCAATGGAGATGGTGTTCCAGTTTGTTTCTTTAACCAACGCCTTAAAAAGGTCGGGCCACTGCCGCACCGTGTCGGAGCGACCGGCGGCCCAGTAGGGCCATACTTTGTTGGCCCGGCGAGGGTATTTGTCAATCCACTCTTGCAGCCACTTTGGGTTTTGAAAAAACATCGAGTCGTGAATAACCACTGAGCCGACGCCAAACTTGTCGTCCAGATAGTTAAGTTCGTCAATGACTGTCTCAACCGGCTTGCGGCCCATATTGGGGATGTATGAGTTCTCGTTGCAAAAGACGCACTGCCAGGGGCAAACCCGGCTGGTTAAGATTGTGGCTACGGGGCCGGGTCCCCAGCCACACTCCGGCTCCAAAGGCCAGTTAAAGTTCTTGCGCAATCGCCGGTGGGGTTTGGGCCACAGGGTACGGTCCATCATGGGCCACTCGGCCATAGATTTTGCCCCAACGCCTATCACAACTCTGGGAAAGGCCAGCGGGTCTTTCACCAGGTCGACAATGACGTTTTCACCCGGTCCCTGGCAAATCCGGTCAAACTCTTCAATCCCGGTCATTTCATCAAGGGAAACGGTGGCGTGCATCCCCCCGGTCAGCACAAGGCCATTAGGGTTAACCTCTTTAAAAAGCTGCGCCGATTTGTAGGCAATAGGGAAAGTATAGCTCCGCACGTTCATAATGAGCATTTCATAGCCCGTGAGATTTTTGCGAAGTTGCTGCCAGGAGGTCATAGACCGCGTGGAAAGAAGGTCTGTTACGATCCCGTTATTGTGGAGAATGGTTCGCAGCAGACCCAACCCGTGATCTTGCCACTGCTCATGCGGGCCATCGGGTCGAACCAAATCCTCCAAATCTCCCAAATCTAACCACAGTATCTTGGAGTTTTTCTTTTTCTGCGGCCAAAATTTGAACATGGTTTGTTTACCTCAAAATAATTCTAGGTGTTCCAAGACTTCAACCATCCCAAAACACTTTATAAAACCAACGAGTAATGCGTAACGAGTGATACGTAAAATGATTTTATTACGCATTACTCGTTACTCGTTGCCAGTTTGGGGTAATTGTTTTTTGGAACTACTTATAACGGCTGCCGACCGGCAAATCCTGCGTCAATATCGTGCCAAAAAGCCACTTTCGGCTCGTTGTACTGCCAGCACAAATAGACTTGCCGGCCATTGATAATAGCGGGAAAGTCAACTAATCCTTGCTCTAAACCTTTTAGCTCGCAACCTAGCCCTTGTAATTCAGCAATCAGTGTTTCGAAATCTTTAAAGATTTCAAAAAGCTCCCCCGTTTTATGACTGCCGCCATTATTTGCGGCCTTTTCCAATACGGGCAATATATCCGGGCGCATGGTCATTGCTTGTTGGCGAACGCCAAATATGTCCTCAATTAAGGCTCTAATACGGGGCAGTAGAGCATTGGCCTCTTCTACGGTGAAGAACTTGGTCACATTTAGTACCTGCAAGGTTGGTCAAAAAAATAATTATCCCAAAATTGATAAATTTTACAGGTATGGGACAATTTAAGATTTGGATCTTCTGTAGACAAACAAATCGCTCCCGCAAAAGGAACGCTAATCTTGTATACGGGAGCAGTTTATTTTACCAAAAAATCAAGTTATAAAAAATTAACTAGTATAGCTTGGCGGAAGTCTTTCGGTAGTTACAAGCAGCGCGTTGCTTAGTTTATGGAGTGAAAAAGTGCACTTTTTCACTCCATAAACTACCGAAGGATTTACGCCGCCGTGTACTAGGAGCAGGGTGTGCCCTGTTCCCCAGCGGATGTTTGGAAGGAACTACCACAGGCGCAAGAACGCACGGCGTTGGGATTCTCGATGCGGAAACCGCCGCCCATCAGGTTATCAATGTAGTCAATCCGGGCGCCATCAAGATATTGGATACTACCGGGGTCTACTACAACTTTTACGTTATCTGTCTCAAAAACCTGATCGCCTAATTCCGGGCCTTCGGCAAACGTCATACCATAAGAGAGGCCAGAGCAGCCTCCGCCAGATACAAATACACGGAGTGCGTGATCATCCAGTCCTTTTTCGGTCATTACCTTCTGCAACATATTAGCTGCCGTTGAAGTTAATGTAATCATAAGAAATACCTCCTAAATCTACTGAAAAGATTTGATTTTGAATTCAAGCTGGTTTTACAAACACTATTCTACTTGCCAGGCTTCACTTTGTCAATATTTTATTAGAAAAAAAACTAAAAAAACAGTTTTATTATTTAATGCCGGGTAAAAAAGACTATTGACACGATGATAGTGCAGGATTATAATTACACTAATTTTGATAACATCTCAATTTACAAGATTATTATAATCCACTAACCAAGATGTGTTAGACTGTCACAAAATTTAGGGTAAACTATGACTAATCTTCCCCAGGTTTATCGAAAGTACGATTTACTGTTTACGCCTCACTTAATTCCGCAATTACGTAATTTAAGAGGCGAAGAATGGGCAAAGTTTATTGACTACCTGGCCGCTTTGCCTGAAATCCACCCCGATACGCTGGCCTTTTCTGTAATGATGGTTAACCTGGGAGGGTGTTTACCCTGCGAGATGGACAGCTATCGCGCTCAACGGGGGTGCGCTATGTGCGCCGATCACACCATCCTCAGTTTCAAAGACAACGACCAACAACTGATGAAGTATTTTGAAAAGGCCAAACAGATTGTTGCCCGGCACACCTCTGAATCTCAGTTGCAGCAAGTGGCCTAATTACTAACGTCGGGACCCATCCGGCATGATTGTCCCGCTTAACCATAACTCGTCCAATTTACCCATTTCTATTTTGGCCCCCTTAAACCAGGCCCCGCGCACGTCGGGGTATTGAATTGTTGCCCCGCTTAAAGTAGCATAGCGTAAATCAGCCCACCCCAGGTTTGTAAGAGTTAAATTGGCTTTTGTTAAATCAGCTTGACTCAGATCTGCCCAGCTCAGGTCAGTTTCAGCCAGGTTGGTCCCGTAAAGGTTAGCCTGGTTAAGATTAACCCATTTCAGGTCGGCCCGGCTGAAATCCGCGTAACTCAGGTCAGCGCCCCACAAATTGGCGCCGCTCAAATCGATGCCGCTTAAATTGCGTCCTTTGCCTCCCTGGTTTACCAATTCCCAAACCAGTCTCCACTTATCATCAAGTTGGGTTGACCGGTCAATCTTGGCCTTTATTAGAACAGCCCCGGTTAAGTCTGCTTCACGCAGATTGGCTCCGTGTAAAATGGTTTGGCTTAAATTGGTTCCGCTCAAATTTGCTCCGGCCAGGTTGGCCCCGGCCAAGTTGGCCCCACTTAGGTCAACCCCCTGCTGCAATGCCCCGCCAAGGTTAGCCCCGACCAGGTTAGCCCCTTCCAAGTTTGCTCCGGCCAGGTTGTATAGTCGCAGGTCAACCCCGCTTAAATTGGCCCCGGCGCATTGGGGCGGACAATTTGAGGGGGTGCAGGCTGCGCAAATCACTATCAAGCTAACCAGCAAAATAACTGTTTTCATTCCTGATTTCCTGATCCAAAAGGGTCGGACAAAATGTTACACAACCCTGGGAATTCTATTCAGTTATTGTTATTTAGCAAAACGCGGCGGATGGATATGAACTTTATCCTTTGCAAGACTGCTTGAAAAACAAGGTTGCAGGGTTGCAGGGTAGCAGGGTAGCAGGGTTGCAGTACACATTCAGTGAAGCCGCCTAAAACACTACAACGAATTAGGAAAAAAACGAATTGACCGTATTTAATTCGTTGATTTCCCCATTTGTTGTAGTGTTGCAGCCACATATGCCGGTTTTACTGAACCTGTACGGGTAGCAACTTTGCAACCTTGCAACTCTGCAACTTTATTTTATATCATCTCAGCTATTATTTTTTTGCAAAGCTACTGAAGCCACCCGACGAAGTTCTGCCATTGTCACCGGCTTATCCAGAAAGGCGTGGAAAGAGAGATTGGCCGCTTGCTTACGCACGTCACTATTGCCGTTAGCCGTGACCATAATAATAGGTGTTTCGGGATACAACCGCCGGAATTGCGCGGCCAGGGTTATGCCGTTTATACCGGGCATACAGTAATCTGTAATTAACAGGTCAAAGGATTGTTGTTTGGCGCATTGCAGGGCTTGTTCACCGGAATATACAGCCAGAACCTTACAGTTAGGTAACTTTTCTAACCCCATCTGCATAACCCAGGCCAAAATTGTCTCGTCATCCACAATTAGGATGCGTTGTGTTCTCATGTTATTTGTGGTTGGTTGGTTCATTCTCAGTCGCCTTGCTTAAAGGGGTGGATTATACTGGGTCAGGTGCTTGACTCCGCTAACAATTTCGTTGATGCGTTGGACCTGTTTATCAATAGTCAGTAAATCTGTAGTCATAGGATCATCCTGATCAACCTTGGCCAGTAATAAATGGCTCAAGCCCAAAAGCACCGTCAGCGGTTGTTTCAACTCGCCAAAAATTGTGTCGATGGTTAATAACAAAGCTTCTGCTTCTCTTATTTTGTTTTCAGCCTGTTGCAGAGTTTGTTCAACCGGCTTGTGATTTTCGTTATGCTGTTTCGGTGGGATTACTTTTTTGGTTAGTTCAATCTTGCACATTTTGTTGGTTCTCCTGCTCAACCAATTGTTATCCTATGTTCTCTCTACAACCGGCTGTACGGTTACTTGATGGAGCATTGCCTAAACAAATAATCATATGCAGTTCATTTCGACCCGGCGCGGTCACAACTTCGACTTCATCCATAAGATTCTGGATTAGAAACAAGCCCCAGCCCCGGTTGTCGGCTCGTTTCCGGCGGGTCGAGGTCAACTTTGGTAAGGGCTGTTGTCCCTGGTCTACCACGCTTAAGGTCAGCGTTTCTTCCTCAATGAGAACGCTAGT
>JAJRVO010000524.1 GCA_024277275.1 Chloroflexota bacterium | reverse complement strand
GTTAGGTGGGTTGGGTGAGTTAAAAGGACGCAATGCCGCACTTAACGCCGGTTATCAGCCCAAGTTCCCCAATTTATTTTTACCGGGGATAGCTAACAACTCATTAAACTCACTAAACTCACAAATCTCTATAAACTCTAATTATGAACGTCTACTTACCTTTTCTGTTGAATTGCCAGGCGATGACCATTGGCGCGATAGCCAGTAGGCTAACAATGATGGCTGCAATTATACCCACACCCGCCACCAAAAACAGGGGCGGCGCAAAAAGGGATGCCAGCGCAATTATCAAACTGACGGCAAAAATAATGGCGGCCACTCCCGCAATAATCAAAGCTGTTCGCTGCGCCCGCCTCATTGAGGCCCGGCGCGGGCCGCTGAGTTGGCCCGTTTGACCATGAATTAATATCGACTGGGGATTCCGGTCGTCGTCCAGGTAGTAGGTAACGTACATCGGGAGCAGAAGCAGGGTCCAGTTTGGATTATGATACTCCGTCGTCCAGCGAAATTGGCGGATGTGGTCGGCGCCGGCGGCTTGCCGGCACTCCTCGGCGGCGGCAGCCTGAAAGGCCGGAACGGCGTCGGGCCAGGCATCGGCGGGGGAGCGGTTGGGCAGGCGTATCAGGGTTTGCTCCATAGCTTGGGGTTGATAGGACTGGCCGGCCTTAATATTGTACTGGCCCAATTGACGCATCAGTTGAAAGTGTTCTTCAAGGGCCGGGGCCGGGATGTTGTGATACCTTCGCTTCAACTTGCCCAGTCGCGGCTCCCAACGGATGTTGGTTTCCGTAACCTGTTGCGAGTACCAGCCGCCTCTGTTCTCGTCAAATGAGTCGCGGTGACTGACAACCTGGTAATCAAAGCCCGCTTCCGCTTGCCACGTTGCTTGCGCCTGCCGGTCGACCAGCCACATTGGCAGGTAGATGCGCTGCAATCGAGTTTTGAGGTTTTGCGGATTTAAATCGCCGGGGGCAAACCAGATGTCGCCGGCAAAGCGTTGGATGCTTTGGCTCAGGGTTTGGGTAGAGACGGTAAAAGGCAGCAGCAGTTCAGGGGGATGGCTGTGGGGCAAGCTGTCAGCCTGTTCTTCCAGAGAAACCAGCGTGGCTTGCAAGCAGTGGGGGCAGCGTAGTGGTAAAATTCCCTGCGGTAGCAAATAACGCCAGTCGCACTGTTCGCAAATAGCGGCTTCTAAGTTGACTCCCCAACTTTGGTCTGAGTTGGGTAGAGTGATTGGTTCAGAACGCTCATTAGACATATGGCTTGATCAAATATGCTCACTGATTTTATTGGCTACTGTTCTTTCTCCGATGCTGCTTGTTGTAGTAAGCTGCGAAACGCTTCTATATCCGCTCTGACACTTTGCCATGCATCTGGCAACCGTTCTAATAACTCGTGTAGCCGTTCCGTTTCTAAATTGAAGGTGTAGAGATTGCGCACACGATGTCGAAAGGCGAGAAACTCGTCCACTCTCTCGATGGACTCGGCGGATAGAACTGCCGGTCGAACTTTCAATATTTCTTGTCCCATTTGTTCCAGTAGATCGCGGTGCCATCGCTCTCCCGTTGGAAAAGTGGGATCGAGTCGGCGGCAAATGGTTTCAAATATGCGTTCCAATCCATTGTAAAAGCTGTGCAAGTTGAGGGCAACCGAGTTTAAAAAGTGGCTTTGTTGATCTGGAAAACGGCGAGTACCTTCCCACGCATCCAGAGCAAGTTGAACCGTTTGTTCGATATCTTTGAGTTCGTGTCCAATACGGGCGTGCAGGTTCAAAAGTTCGCTGCTCAAAGGTCAACCCCTTCCTTCTCCACAATTGCCCATATAGCTGGTGCGCAAGTATCAGAATCGACCAGATCGACCGTTACCTCGTCGTCGAGAAACAAAACATCTGCCAATGCGTCCCAGTAATCTTGAACCGCTAACCCTTCTACTGCCAAATCTATATCTGATCTGGTATGAAACTGGGTTGGATGAATAAGCGAACCAAAAACCCGCACTCGGCTTACTCCATAGCGTTCCTGTAACAACTGTGTCGCTCGACGGGCAGTTTGCCAAGCGCGGTCTAACCGCTCTTTAAGCAGTGGTCGCGATTGCGTCGATGAACGACGTAACCATTCAACATGCTGTTTATGGCTGGTTTTCTGCTGCTGAGACATCTTAATTTTTCCTCTATCGCTAACCGAGTTAATGGTATGCAGCTTGTGCCGTTTGTCAAGACAAACAAAATACGCCGGCGCTGTCTTATACATCATCCATTGCTTGCGCTTGACGCACCAAATTAAAACCGACAATCAGGCCGATAATCAGCAAAATAAAACCGACGACGAGGATAGGCAATCCGAGTCCCCCAAACAGCAGCAGGATGGCGCCGACAATGCCTATGGTCAGACCCGGAGCGACCAATCCGGCCACAGCCAGCCAAACCTTGAACCAATCGACCGGGCGTTGGCCGGAAATGGCGCCGGTCTGGCCGTTGACCATGACCTGGTAGGGTTTGCCTTCGTAAGTGTAAACGGCAATGTAAAGCGGCAGTAGAATGTAGCGCCAGTGTTCCTCGTCAAAATCTAACTCCATGCTAAAGTTGCGGATTTTGCTGGTGCTGGCCTGATCGCGGCAGGCTTGCCGGGTGCTCTCTCGCATCTGGTGGCGGGCCGATTCCCAGGCGGTTTCCAGGGGGACATCGTAGGTTTGAGCCTGGAAACCGGCCAGGTACTTAGGCTCGTAGGGGGCCAGGTGGTGAAGATTGTACCCTTTAATCCGGCCCAAAAGGATGGCGCTGAGGCGGCCGGTTCCTTCAATCAGGATATCGTTAAGACCCAACTGAACATGCCCCGACTCCCATTTCCAAACTGTTTTGGTGCGCGTTTTCCACTTGCCGTCAGAGTAGTAGCGTTCGGTTTTGGTGTGCCCCACCTCGGCTTGCCATTTGGCTTTGGTGACGGCGTCAAAGGTCCAGAAGGGGAGGTAGACGCCGGTAAACTGAGCCACTTGAGCCAATTGTCGCAGCGGGCCGGGAGTCATCCAACTGCTGCCCAGCCACTCGCGGGCGATATCGTAACAAGCCTCGGCTTCGATTTTGAAGGGAATCAGAAAGCGTGGTCGCAGCACATCTTGGGGCGCCTGGCGTTGGATAACTTTGTTGGAGGCGCAAAAGGGGCAGGTGTGGGTCAGCGTGTCGGGCGGAATGGAGGTGTAAGCCCCGCAGCTTTGGCACTGCATCTCTTTGCGGGCCTCGCCCCAGCCGCGCGCGGCCCGTTCTACCGTTTGCACGGTAAACTCAAACCGCTCTGCCCCTTTGCCCACCACGGCTTTTTGGGGCGGTTCGTAGTAGTCGCAGTTGGCGCAGGTCAAGCCTCCATCCGCGGCGCTATAGGCGGTTCCGGCCCCGCATCGGGGGCAAGTGAAATCGACCGTCTCCCGGTGTTCTTCTTTTTCCGGGGGGGCGGGCATGTAAACCTCAATGCCCTCGACGGCGGATGCGGCGGGTATAAAGTTGGGTGGCGGAAATGGTTGGGTCATAATCACTCTTTGTTGCGGAGATTATAGCCAAAAGCGGGAATTGTTGCCAGTTAACGGGTATCGTAGGCTGGTCTAGCCATTATTTCTTATATTAGTAGCTTTGTTGGCTTAAAACACCTTGACAAACCCGCTGTTTTTTCCTATACTATCAACGTGAACGGCCGTAATTTCTTATGGCTAGTAAGGGACAAAAAACCCGACACCGCTAACCTTGATTAGGGGACACACCGTTTGCCCAAGCACTCTCAAACCGCCTGTTGAGAGGCATAACACTTCCCCACCCCTACAAGACACATCACCACGGAAAAAAATTTAAATCTGTCTAATATACGCGTTTGTATATTCGACTCTTGTCGAACCATTATTTTTCATAAAGGAGTGATTAACAATGACAGACACGATCCAAGCGGATTATGACCAGATGGAGCAAGTTGCAAGCCGGTTTATGAATCAATCTCAGGCCGTCCAGCAAATGTTGCAGAGTGTTCGCAACGCTATGAGTAATCTGGAAGGCGAGTGGATTGGTGAAGGCTCCGACGCTTTTTTCTCTGAAATGCAGGATGAGGTTCTGCCTGCTTCTCAGAGATTGCAAGAGGCATTGGAGGAAGCCGGTCAGGTGACAAAACAGATTGTAGAACTTGTTAAGCAGGCTGAAGATGAGGCCAGTTCTCGGTTCAAGTTCTAATGTTTTGCCTGCTCGAACAGATTAGCTAATTAATTTACATAATATGTTAAGGAGGTCATTATGGCTGATATTATTAAAATGGATTATGATTTAATGCAGCAAATGAGCCAGACATTCCTGCAAGGTGTTGAGCAACTCCAGGATACTAATCAGGAAATGCAAAACGTTGCCAATACCCTGGAGGAGGGCGCTTTACTTGGCCGTGGCGGCGACGCTTTCACCGACGCTATTCGCAGTCAACTCTGCCCTGCCATTGCCCGGCTCACCGAGAAATTTCAGGAATTGTCAGGCGATATTAACGTCGCTATGGCGGCTATGCAGCAAGCAGACCAAAGTTCCGAGAGTATGTTCTAATTATTGAGGAGGCTAAAAATGTCTATAATGAGTATACTGCTAAAGCTTGCCCGTCAGGTTGTAGAAAGTGTGATGGGCCAACTGATGCAACAGTTCAATGTGGTTCAAGAACAAGCTCTAAGTCCCATGAAAGCGATGGTAGAACAGGTTACCAGTGGGGTATGGGTTGGCGATGGAGCCGATGCCTTTGTGGAGGAAGTGTCAAGCATAATGATACCCGGCGTGGGCCAGGTAGGCGACCACATTACGAAGATGCACAGCGATATTAAGTTTGCCGTTGATGTGATTGACCAGGCTGACGCGCAGGTAAACTCGCTTGTCAATGGCTTGGGTGATATATTCGGCGGTATTTTCTAGAATATCTAAAGCAAGATTAATTAATAAGGAGATAGACATGGCTGAAGAAGTTTATATTGATATCCCCGCAGTGCGGGATATGTCTAAAAGCTTTGATACTATTGGCGACGTTTTGCAGGGTGTGGCTAAAGCGCTTGAAGCTCTGGCCAATATATTGAAGGCAACCGCCTTTATTGGGCTTGTCGGCGGATTTGCGGTACTTATGGTTATTGAGCAAGTTAAGCCGTACATTGAGGAAATTGCCGAGAAGTGCGCGGAGTTGAGCAAAGATTTAACTGCTTCGGTTGATGCTTATGAACGGGGCGACGCTATGGGCGCAACCCGTTTCCACTAACTCATCGTGATGACCTGGTTAATAATGAGAATTAAATAACTGTCCCTCAACGTTGTAATTGGTAAATGGTAATTGGTTATTAAGCCAATCCCTAATTACTAATTACCATTTACTGCGCTCTGAAATGAGACAGTTATTTAATCCCGATTCCTTAATAAAACAGCGGCAATTCCCGGTTTAAGATAGGTTGTCAGACTAAAGATTTTGTCCAAAATTCTGCCTAAAAGACTCGTGAAATTTGGGCTTGAAGCTCGTCGCTTATCCAAACCGGGAATTGCTGACAAAATAGAAAGGCGGATTTTAACTCTTTAAATCCGCCTTTTTTCACTTTTTGAGCTTGAAAGGCACTGAGACCATATCATGGGATTTGCCGGTAGTAACCGCTTTAGCGGTCAGATTTAACGGCTGAAGCCGTCACTACGAACTATCAAATTATCCGGACCCCAGTGCCGTTTATGAAAGTTGCTTAAAAAAAGTTACCCAACGACACCGCCAGAGCCAGCAGAAAGGCAATGGTTAATAAAGCAGCGACAACCAGCAATATCTGTTTCAAACTGGGCCACCTGCTTTTCTTTTCTCCCGGCACCGGACCAAAATAAGCCATTAATTGTTGGGCCATAACCCTGGCATCTTGCTGGCGATGAGCAATTTGCTGATTCACCGCTTGCAGGGCGATATCGGCGACAGCTTTTACATCCTCAACACGATTCATCCTGACGCGCTGATTACGCTGAACGGCTCTGTAAACCTCAGTATCGCTATGCAACTTAAAAGTAAAGGCCGGTTCTCCAACTAACAACTCATACAACACTAATCCCAGGCCATATACGTCGGTCCTGTAATCTGGTCGAAATGCTTGAAGATTAACCAACTCCGGGGCGGTATAGGCCGGCAGCGCTCCAAAAGGGTACCAGCTTTGCTGGATGTGTGCCGCGTCGCTTGCGATACCCAAATCGAAAAGCAAAATGCGAGGCACGTTCGGTTCGTCATCAAAACGCACCAGCACAGATTCCGGGCTAAGTCCCAGGTGATAGATACCTTTGCTGTGAATAAAAGCCACGGCAGAGGCCAGACTAATGAGCAGCCAGCCAATGTGGTTGATCCATAACTGGGGGTTTTTCATCAAAATATCTCGCAGTGGTTCGCCCTCAAAATGCTCAAACAGATAAAAGTAGAGTAAATGTTCTTTTAACATCGTTTTGCCAAATGGATCTGCTTTGGTGGTTGTACCGACGTAAGGAGGCAACAGGACCGGCAAATACTTATTTTGCTCTCTGCGAAGTTGCATTTGGCTAAGAAATTCTGCTTCTCGTTTGAGCCGTTCTTTATTCTCTTTTCCGGGGTGGGCCACCTTCATAAAAACCTTATTATTTTGATGAGTGGCCTCATAGAGGACGGATGAGCGCAAAACCATGACCGGTTTTACAATTTCTATATCGCCCAACCATTCGCCATAACCCAAAATATTTGGCGACATCTCAGCCGGGCAGTAGACCTCCTGACAATACAGATTGCCGTCGGACGACGTGCGTTCACATAAAAGGCATACTTGTTTCACGGAATTTGCTCCTAACCCGGAAGCCGGAATTAAAGATTAGAAATCAGTGTGGTTCATTGGACACGGACATTAACTCTACACTTTTGACGAATGACCAACGACGGACGATGAAAAAAGCGTAAATATCTGGTGTTGTTCATTCGTCTATCGTCGTTCGTAAGGAGGAAAAGTGTCAGCTAAATTGTGAACCCTTCCTGGTAAAACCTTAATTGCAGATACAAATCTCTATTATTTACACTACCGTTATTTCTAAGACATGTCAAATCAAAATTGATTTTTTGAGATAGAGGAAGTTATGAACGAACAACCTATTTACATTGACCGCCCGCCACGTATACAACCGGAGTTGCCCATAGACGAGATCGAAATTCCTACCCCCCCGGACAAGGAGGATGAGGGATATGGCCGCCTCATCCAGGTTTCGTTGCCTTTGCTGATGATTATTGGCTATGTGCTGGTCGGTACGTTGGGTGGGGTTGGCCGCAATCCCTGGTTTCTCCTACCGATGGCTTTATCGGTGGTGGCCTCGGTTGCCTTTTCTATATACAGCTATCTCAAAGAGAAACAGGAGCGCGCCGAAATAGAGAAGGCTTATGACGATGTCCTGGTCGAGCTAAATAAAGATATGCAGGAGTACCACAACCGGCAGCGGCTTTTTTACCGTTACAACTACCCGGATCGCCTGACCACCTTCCGCATTGTCCACAATGCCCGCCTGGAAGCAGAAAAAGCAAAGGGCAACTTGCGAGCCGAGACCCGCCTGTGGGAAAGACGCACCTCTGACGATGATTTTGGGGTGGTGCGGTTGGGGATGGGTACTTTGCCTTCAACCGTGATCTATACGCTAGGCGAGGTAGAAAATTTTGAGGATCGACAGGTGCGAGAGGCCATGAAACTGGAGGATGACTCCCAATATGTGTCTGATATTCCGGTCATTATCTCTCTGCGACAGCCTTATGAGGAGCAGAAAGAAGAGGACGAGGAAGACGAAAAAGAAGAGGAAACGGAAGCGAAAGAGGCGCTGGCACAGCACACCCCGGTCACTCATGCTTTGGGGATTGCCGGTGAAAAAAGCGCGGTTTACAAATTTACGTGGGCTATGCTGGCCCACTATACGGTTTTTCATGCCCAGATGGATACCAGGGTATATGTTTTGGGCAGCACTAGTAAACCGGCCTGGAGCTGGACAGATAATTTGCCCCACTGCCAAGGCGAGGAACAGCAACAACAATTTCGTTGTTTTGTAAAAGAAATCAAGCAAGAGAAAAAGGAGAAAGCCTTTGGCGAGGACGACGAAGGCGAACTGGGACAATTTTTAGAGGGCATCCGCAAGGTTTTGGCCCAACGCAAAATCCAGTTACAGGAGCGTGGCGAAAATGAAGGCCCGGGCGATCCGACCCTGCCGTTTTTGCTGGTTGTGGTTGATTTACTGGACGCCATCTATGATGCCGAGTCGCCACTGAGCCTGAGTTATCTGGAATCGGATGCGGCCATAACCATTCTGTTAGAGGAAGGGGACACCCTGGGCGCAGCCGTTGTATTTTTAGTCCCCGAACGCAGCAAAGTGCCCAGTGGTTGTCAATCCGTCATCGAAATTGAAAGAACCACCCCGGCCACCAATAGTAAAATTGAGCAGGAACAGCAAAAGCTGCACTTTCGTTATGCCGAGGTAGGCGTTAATAGTTTTCGTTACATCGGTGAAGCAGATTATATTGCCAAACCCGAGGAGATGAGCATCCTGGCCCAACAGCTTGCCCAACTAAAAATACGCGAAAGCTTCGGCGCCAATTTAACCAGAACGGTTCTCTTCCTTGATTTGATGGATTACAAATCGCTCCGGGACCTTCAAGAAAAAACGTTGATTAGCTGGCAGCAGAGTACCGAGGCTGAAAATGCCAATTGGTTGCGGGCCAAAATAGGCATGATGTCCGGCAATAAACCCCGCACGCTGGTTTTCTCGGCCAAGCATGATGGGGTACACGGCATGTTGGCCGGCAGCACCGGTTCCGGTAAATCTGAATCGTTGATTTCGCTCATCACGGCTATGGCCGTAACCTACGATCCAACGGCGCTTAATTTTGTATTGGTCGATTATAAGGGCGGCGGGGCTTTCAAAGAATTCGAGACTCTACCCCACTGTGTCGATATCATTACCAACCTGGAAGGGGACGCGGTGACTCGTATGTTCACCGCCATCACCTCGGAAATGCAGCGGCGACAGGCTCTGAATGCCGAAACCGGGACCAAAAACATTGTCGATTATCGCCAGCAAGGCTTGCATAAAACCAACCGTCCCTACCCGTACCTGTTCATCATCATCGATGAGTTTGCCGAGATGATTGCCGACCGCTCGGAATACAAGACCGAGTTGGAGAGCATTACCCGCGTTGGCCGGGCGCAGGGGGTATCGCTGATTTTGGCTGCTCAACGCCCTACCGGCGTGACCGACCAGATGCGTTCTAACATCAAATTCCGCATCTGCCTGCGGGTCGAAACACCGGCCGAAAGCCGGGAAATGCTGCGCCGGTCCGATGCCGCTTACTTGCCGGGCGACATTCCGGGACGCGGCTATTTGCAGGTCGGCAATGACGAGATTGAACTCATTCAGTCGGCCTATACCGGAGAAAAATACATCGATCCGGCTCGCGCCCAGGCCAGGGTTATCTGGCCCAACCGCGAAACCTACGATGAGGCTCAGGACCAGGAGCCGCCTGAACTGTTTAAGGCCATTGTGGACGTGCTGAACAGAATGGCCCGCGAGCATGGCATTTAAGAACAACATGCCCCCTGGCCGGAGTTTTTGCCCAACCAGCTTTTCCTGTCAGAACTGCTTGTCTCTCAGGACCCCAGGGCCAAAACCGTTACCTCCGACAGATACCTGGCCAGGGTAGATCAAATTATGCTGGGCCAGGAGCGGGATGCCGCCCTAACCTTAAATCCCGCCGTGAACAAGTGGCTCAACGGCGAAAACGGCTGGCTCGACCGCCTGGACTGGCGGAACCACGCCATGCGTCCGGTGGCCGGCCTGGTCGACAATCCGTATACGGCCCAACAACTACCCCTGACCATTGATTTGCCCCGTGGTCACGTGGCTATCTTTGGGGCCTCCGGCTGGGGCAAAACAGTCTTTATGCGGAGCCTGATTGTAAGTCTGGCCGCGACTCACTCGCCTGACCATGCCCATGTTCACGTCCTGGATTTGGGTGGCCGGAATCTGGGCGTGCCGAAAAATCTACCCCACGTAGGGGCCGTCATCAGCCCTGACGAGGAGGGCTATGAGGAGCGAGTCGAGCAACTGCTGCGCGAGATAGAGACCTTCATCGACGACAGGAAGAATATTCTCAGC
>JAJRVO010000523.1 GCA_024277275.1 Chloroflexota bacterium | reverse complement strand
GGTGGCGATACAATCGCCGTTGCCAAGTCTTGGTTTTATCTGGGGTTGTTTTCTCGGCTCTCTTTATAATGAAGGCTCCCATCCTTATCAACAGTAATCCGGTCGCCAGCCTCAATTGCTTGCTCTACCTGTTTGAGCCGGGCTTCGAGCTGCTCCTGACAGTCGGCCAGATAAGTCTCGACATCGGCAGTCACCGCCAGTCAGGTTTGATTCTGGCTTTTCAGGGTTTCCCACTCATCTGTCGAAAACAGATAACCATCAAAGGCCTGGTAGCGGCGGCTCCCGGTCACAGCGATGTCTCCGGCTCGGAGGTCATCTTTCAGACGTTGCCAGGCGGCCATTTCATAATAATGCGGATTGACTTTGTCGCCATCCAAGGCGTGCCGTTTCCAACGAGTTCGTTTCAAATGCGCCAGGGGCGCGGTCAGGGTTTCCTGTTTGATAGTTTCCTGGATTGCTCGAACCCGACGCTTGAATTGATCTTGGAGATAAATGACGTAATTGAGGGCCTCAAGGGCCGGGCCATCCACGGCCACCGCTTCAAACAACAGGTCGCGATACGTTTGGAGTAAGGTTTTGCGCCGTCGGGCATAGCGATGGAGCAGCAAGTCTCGAAAGTCCAGGTCGGCGGGACGCATAATTTCTCAAGCCGAGGTCAAGGTGACTTTCAAATCGGTCTCGTCAACCACAGCAAACACGGTCTCAAATGAGTCCAGGTTTTCAATCCAGGCTTTTAGAAAGGCGGTCAGGGCCGTGGTCATCGTGTTCAGGGTTCGCTTGAGGGTCGTGACGTGGGTATACAGATGATGCTTCTGAGCATTGCGACCCTGGCGCAGCAGGTAGATGAACCAACGGTCGAACATATCCAGCGCCGCATCAACCAGATCGCTCTCCAACTCATGCAAATAAGCCAACAGAAGAGCTTCGCGCTGTCGAGGGGGAAAGGTCAGCAGCGGCTGGGCTGTATAAGCGCGGCAGTGATGAGCCAATTGTCGGACGTAATTTGGATGCACCGTCTTGGGTGGAGCCGGAAGGTCCAGCTCCTGAACGAACGCCAGACGTTCCAACAAGTGGTACATCCACTGAGTTGAGGGCTTCTGGCCCGGACGACGCAGCCAGGCCAGCGATGTCGGGTCATCTGGATCGTCATCCTCCGTATCACCGCTGGTCAACAGTTGGCCCAAGCTCCGCTTCTGATCCTCACTCAGCAAATCGGTCAGGCGATGATAGACCCGGTAGCGTGCCATCCGCTGCACCCGCCAGACCAGTCGCTCAATGGTCGTGATACCCGGCGCGATGATGTTTTCGACCCGCAGCCAGACCAGAGCGGCTTCAAGCAGCGTTACCGCTGCCGCACTTTCCAGGGCCAGCGAGAGGAGATGACGAGTCAAGTCGAGCATCGCCGACCAATCGTAGGTTCGATACCCAAATGCCTCCCGTAGTCGGGTCAGGTGATCGGACCGAGTGTTTGGCCGCTGCCCGTATCGGTTCAGGACGTCTGGTGAAACTCCCAGTTGTTCGGCTACGTAAGCCACGACCCGGCCAGGGACTGTCGAAAAATCGGCGAACACCCGGCCAGGGAACCGTAGCAAGCATAACTGCAGAGCAATTCCCAACCGATTATGCGAGCCGTGTTAACGTTTGATAAAGATCAACTCCTCGGGATCCAAGGTGTAATAACGCCTCAGAGCCTCCTCCGGGAGGTCGGCCGGAATGGTCGTCAACAACAGTCGTTGTTCTGGGGTCAGCAGGGGGGGGCGTCTTGCCAGCCATAGGAATGATCGTTTCTCTGGCACGAACCAGAACTAAACATAATTGCAGTTATCTTATCCCCACTCCATACCTTTTGTCAAGCCAATTGTGAAATTTTTCCAAAACGATAAATTTCCCCATTTACATAGCGTAACCCCAACATGATTGTTCTCTGGAACACCCTGTACATGAACAAGATAATTGAACATTTGAAGGCTACTGGGGCAGGGCTGTTCAGTTCTAAAAAGACTTGCGATTTAGGGTCAACTATGGTAATTTGAAAGGCTGAAATTACGATAGGAGACCATATAGTGTTAGAAAGTTTCTTGTTTAAGGTCAAGGATCATCGACGTAAACAGGGGCAACGGTATGAATTGGGACATATTCTACTCTTTTCAATCCTGGCTATTTTGAGTGGGGGCACTTCATACCGAAAAACACAAAAGTTTATTGTGGCCCATTATGATACGCTTGATGAAATCTTTGACTTGGATTGGGACCGAATGCCGGCCCATACCACCATTCGGGATATCATTTAAGGCACATCGGGAACGGAACTGGAAGAGAGTTTCAGGCAGTACAGTCAGGAGTTGGCAAAAAGCGATGGCGAAAAACAATTTCTTGGTTGCGATGGCAAGGTGTTGCGTGGCAACTTTGACCACTTCAATGACCAGCAAGCAGTTCAAATTCTGAGTGCTTTTGTGACCAATAGCCGCCTTATCTTGGCCCACGAAGAGATTGCCACCAAAACCAATGAAATTCCAATGGCCCAAGCGTTAATGGAAAAATTGGGGTTATCC